>VBJE01000084.1 GCA_005879675.1 Chloroflexota bacterium | reverse complement strand
CGAACAAGGGCGATTCCGTCGTGCTCACCCTCGGGCCGCCAGAGGCGGTGGAGCAGCTGCGCGACGCGATGGCGCTGGGCATCGATCGCGCCATCCACCTGCAGACGGACGGCTCCGAATTCGACGCCGAGGGCACAGCTGCCGCATTGCTCGAGGCGATCAGGGCCGACGAGGTCGCCAACGGACCGTTCGACATCGTCTTCTTCGGCAACGAGTCCGCGGACTCGGGCGGGTTCCAGGTCGGGATCCGCGTCGCTCACGCGCTCGGCCGGCCCTGCGTCACCGGCCTGAAGAAGGTCTCGCTCGAGAGCGCATCGGTGCGCTGCGAGCAGGAGGTCGAGGGCGGCCGCGACGTCTACGTGGTGCCGCTGCCGGCGGTGCTCACCGTCAAGGAAGGCCTTAACCTCCCGCGCTACCCCTCTGTCCCGGGCCGGATGCGGGCGCGGAGCAAGCCGGTCGCCGTCAGCACACCCGGCCGGCCTGCGCCGAGGCTCGAGCTCGTCAGCCTCGCGGTGCCCGCGGAACAGGGACGCCGGGCGGAGTCGCTGGGGACGGGCCCCGCGGCCGCGCCCGCCGTCGTCGACGTCCTCCAGAAGGCGGGTGTGCTGTGAACGTACTGGTGCTCATGGAGCCAGGCGATCCGTCTCGCCAGGCGCTCACGCTTGCGCGCAAGTTCGGCGAGCCGCGCTCGCTGCAGATGCAGGCGGTGGAGCCCTTCGCCCCCGACGCGCTGGCGGCCGCCCTGGCGCGGGCGGCAGACAAGCTCGACGCCGCCGCCGTGTTCGCCGCCGGCACTGACCGCGGGAACGAGGTGATGGCAAGGCTGGCCGCGCGACTGGACCTGCCGTTGGCCGCCAACTGCATCGCCGCGGCGCCCGGAAATCCCGCGACGGTGACAAGGCTGCGCTGGGGCGGAAGCCTGCTCGAGGAGGCGCGTCTGCACAGCCCTCGGCCTCTGATCACGGTGGCGCCCCACACGGTGCCCGCTGACGGCGGCCCGCCGCCGCCGGAGGTGAGCATGCCGCCGCCGAGCGACAGCGACCTGGTCGTGTCTGTCTCCGGCCATGTCCAGCCGACCAACGGAGGTGTGTCCCTGGCCGCGGCGAAGGTGATCGTCAGCGGCGGCCGCGGGGTGGGTTCGAAGGAGGGCTTCGCGATCATCGAGGACCTGGCGGACCTCCTCGGCGCGGCCGTCGGCTGCTCGCGGGCGGTCACGAGCGCCGGCTGGCGTCCGCACAGCGACCAGGTGGGTCAGACCGGGACCAAGGTGTCGCCGGAGGTCTACATCGCGTGCGGCATCTCCGGGGCGACGCAGCACATGGCCGGCCTGAAGGGCGCGAAGCGAATCGTCGCGATCAACTCGGATCCGCAGGCGCCGCTCATGCTCAATGCGGACTACACGGTGACCGGAGACCTGAAGGAGATCGTGCCCGCGATCGCGGCCGAGATACGGAAACGTCGTTGATCGCCCTCGCCCTGGCGATCGCGATCTCGATCGCGCTGTTCGCTCGCCGCGCGCTCTTTCTCTACCGCCTGGTCCGCGCCGGCAAGCCCGCGGCGCGATTCGACAACGTGCCGGCAAGGGTGCGAATGGAGGCGACGGTCGTGGTCGGCCAGAGCAAGCTGCTGCAGCGGCTGCTGCCGGGGTTGATGCACGCGGCGATCTTCTGGGGCTTCCTCGTCCTCTTCCCCACGATCGTCATCGCGATGATCGGCGCGGTCGACGCGCATGCGACGCTGCCGTGGCTCGGCGCGCAGGGTTGGTACGCGCTGCTGGTCGACGTCTTCGCGTTGCTCGTGCTGGCCGGCGTGCTGACTGCATTCGTCATACGCAAGGTCGTGCGACCGAAGCGCTTTGTGGGCAGCCACCTCGGCGAGGCCGACCTGATCCTGGCGCTGATCGCGGGCATCGTGATCACGCTCTTCCTCTGGCACGCGTCGCAGATCGCGCTGCGCCTGAACGACTATCCCTCGCGGTGGGCTCCGATCTCCAACGCCCTCTCGGCCGTCGTCGCCCCCGTCGCGCCGGTTCTCGAGCGCGTCGCCGTGTGGGCGCACGTGCTGATCATCCTGTCGTTTCTCGTGTACCTCCCCTACTCCAAGCACCTGCACATCCTGGTCGCCGCGATCAATGTGTACTTCGGCCGCACGCGCGCCAGAGGGCGGCTCGAGAAGGTCGATTTCGAGCAGCCCGAGGCGGAGGTCCGCTTTGGGTCTGCCCGCGCGGCGGACATGACGTGGAAGCAGATGCTCGACACGATGTCATGCACCGAGTGCGGACGCTGCCAGGAGGTCTGTCCAGCGTGGAACACCGGCAAGCCGCTCTCGCCGAAGCTCCTGATGATGAACCTGCGCGACCACCTTCTCAGCCAGGCGACGACGCCCATCGTGCCGAACGCGGTCATCGACGACGTGGTGTGGGACTGCGTCACCTGCGGCGCGTGCGTGCGCGAGTGCCCGGTGGGCATCGAGCACATCGACCACGTGATCGACCTGCGCCGCAACCTGGTCATGGTCGAATCGCGCTTTCCGGAAGAAGCCGGGACGATGCTGCGCGACGTCGACCGCTCCTCGAACCCGTGGGGCAAGCCGCAGGCCGACCGCACGCAGTGGGCGGAAGGCCTGGGCGTGCGGGTGCTGCAGCCGGGCGAGCCGGCGCCGGAGGTCCTGTTCTGGGTCGGCTGCGCGCCGGCGTTCGACGAGCGCGCGCGCAAGTCGGCGGTCTCGACCGCCAAGCTGCTGCAAACCGCGGGCGTGGACTTCGCGATCCTCGGGCCGCGCGAGTCGTGCACCGGCGACCCGGCGCGGCGCATGGGCGACGAGTACACGTTCCAACGGCTAGCGGGCGAAAACGTCGCGACGCTGAATGGCGCCGGGGTGAAGAAGGTCGTCACCACGTGCCCGCACTGCTTCAACACGCTGGGCAAGGAGTACCCCGACTTCGGTGGGAGCTACGAGGTGGTCCATCACACCGAGTTTCTTGCCGGCCTCGTGCGCGAGGGCAAGCTCCAGCCCGCGGCGAGCGATCGGACCATCACCTATCACGACTCGTGCTACCTCGCCCGGCACAACGACGTGCGCACGGAGCCGCGAGAGCTCGTCGCCGCGGTGGGCAAGGCGGTGGAGATGCCGCGCAACCGGGAGAGAACGTTCTGCTGCGGCGCCGGCGGCGCGCGCATGTGGATGGAGGAGAAGAGGGGCCGGCCGATCAACCAGGAGCGTGTGCGCGAGGCGGCGGCGACGGGCGCGGAGACGCTGGCGGTCGCATGCCCGTTCTGCACGGTGATGCTCGACGACGGCGTCAGGGAGACAGGGGCGAAGCTGCAGGTGTTCGACCTGGCGACGCTGCTCCACGAAGCGGTGGAGAGAAAGAGTCAGGAGCGGCTGACGAGCACCGAGCGCTAGCGCAACCAGGCGAGTGCGGCTAATCGCGCTGGGGCCTACTCGGGCTGGGCGACCTCGAATCGCAGGGTGTGCCCGTGGGTGGCGAACCCGCCGTCCTCGGGCGGGATCCCGGTCACGACCTCGAAGTTGATCGAGCCGTCGCCGGCGGTCTCGCGGACCAGAGAGGTCAGCTCCGCCGCCCCGCCGAGGATCGCCCAGACCGATTGCCGAATCTCCCGCCGCGACTGCTTCGTCGCCGAGGTCAACCTCACGCGCAGAGCGCCGTCGGGCTGAACCTCCGCGCCTTCAAGGCGGAGGCCCGAGATCTCGATCCGGTCGCGCAGGCCTGGAAGGAGGTGAGCCTCCGGGTCCTCCGCCACCCATTCGCTGGACGCCGCCAGGTCCGCAAGCTCCTGAATGGCTCCCAGGCTCGCCCGCGCGTCGCCAACTCCATGGCCGCGCTCGTCGGTGTCCCAGCGCCGCCGCGCCATGCGTTCAGCTTAGGACAGGCCGACTATGTCGCCGTTCTCGTCGATGTCGATGATCGTCGCGTTCGGAGTCGTCGGCAGGCCCGGCATCGTCCGCATCTCGCCGCAGATCGGGTAGATGAAACCGGCGCCGACCGAGGCGCGCACCTCGCGCACGGGCAGCACCCAACCCGTTGGCGCGCCCTTCATCTTCGGGTCGGACGAGATCGACAGGTGCGTCTTGGCGATGCAGACCGGCAACCGCCCGAACCCGCTCGCCTCGTATGCGTCCAGCTGCCGGGCGGCAGGCGGGTCGTATTCGACGCGTCGGGCGCCGTAGATGCGCAGCGCGATGGCTTCGATCTTCTCGCGGAGCGTGGCGGCGTCCGGGTACAGAAGCTGGAAGGTGCTCGGCTCCTCCGCCGCCGCAGCGACCTCACGCGCGAGCTCAACCGCGCCATCGCCTCCTTCGGCGAAGTTGTTGCACACGGCGGAGCGAACTCCCAGGTGCTCGGCGAGCTCGCGGATGGCGCGGTGCTCCGAGGGATGGTCGCCGGGGAACGCGTTGATCGCCACCACCGGCGTGACGCCGTGGATCTGGATGTTCTCGACCTGCTTGCGCAGGTTGGCCGCACCGGCCAGGACGTCATCGGGGTTCTCTTTGAGCAGGTCGGGCGGCAGCGCCTTGCCGGCGACGACGCGGTACTTGCCGGAGTGGACCTTGAGCGCGCGCACGGTCGCCACGATGACCGCGGCGTCGGGTGCCAGCCCAGAGGTGCGGCACTTGATGTTGAAGAAGCGCTCAGCGCCCATGTCGGCGCCGAAGCCGGCCTCTGTGACCAGGTACTCGCCGCAGTGGATCCCGATCAGGTCGGCAAGGACCGACGACGCCCCGTTGGCGATGTTGCCGAACGGCCCCGCGTGCACCAGCACCGGTGTGTTCTCCAGCGTCTGGAGCAGGTTCGGCTTGATGGCGTCGCGCATGATCACGGTCATCGCGCCGCCCGCATGCAGGAAGTCGGCGGTGATCGGTTCGCCGTCGCGCGCGAGGCCGATCACCATCCGCCCGAGCCGCTTGCGCATGTCCTGCAGCGACGTGGAAAGGGCGAGGACCGCCATCACCTCGGACGCGGCCGTGATGTCGAAACCCGTCTGTCGCGTGACGCCGTCCTCGGGAGCGCCAAGGCCGACGACGACGCTGCGGAGCACGCGGTCGCTGACGTCCAGCACGCGCCGCCACGTGATGCTGTGCAGGTCGATCGGAAAATCGCGAAGGCTGTGGTGGATGTAGTTGTCGATCATGGCCGCCAGCAGGTTGTGCGCCGCGGTGACGGCGTGGAAGTCGCCGGTGAGGTGGAGATTGAGCCGCTCCATGGGCATGACCTGGCTGTAGCCGCCGCCCGCGGCGCCGCCTTTGATGCCGAACGTCGGGCCCATCGAGGGCTGCCGGATCGCCACCGTCGCCCGCTTGCCGATCTTGCCCAGCGCGTCGCCAAGGCCCACCGTGGTCGTGGTCTTGCCTTCGCCTAGCGGCGTCGGCGTGATGGCCGAGATGACGACGTACTTGGCCTTGGGTCGGTCAGCGAGCTCCTGAATCGCCTCGAGCTTGAGCTTCGCGACGTCGTGGCCGTACGGCTCGAGCAGGTGGGGCCCGATGCCCATCTTGGCGGCGATGTCCGGCATCGGGAGGAGCTTTGCCCTGCGCGCGATCTCGAGGTCGGTCGGGAACTCGACTTTCATACCACCACCCTCCTTACGCAACATTCGCCAGCATCTCGCGGCGCCATCTCTCGGTCGGCTCGATCTCGTTGAATGTGAACACGTGCAGCCCTGCGATGCGAAGCTCGGGCCGGGCCATGATCGGCGCCATCGCCTGGACGAATCGACCGGGCTCGTAACCGCCCGGGCGAAACATCCGCGCGACCCAGCTGGGATGGCCGCGTAGGAACCGCGCCGCGTCGGCGACGCCGATCTTCGTCGACAGCCGCAGGAGCCTGGCCGGGTCGGCAACGCCGGCCATGCCGACGTAGATCGGCAGCTGGACGCCGCGCCGGCGGACCCGTTCGACCCAGGCCGCGACGGTGGCCGGGTCGAAGCTCATGTTGCTGACGATGTAGGTCGCGAGCCGGCGCTTGTCCCACATCGCCTGGATGGTCATGTCGTCGTGGATGAAGGGATGGCTCTCCGGGTAGCCCGTGACGCCGATCTCGGTCAGGCCGTGGTCCGGGGGCAACGCGGACAACAGCGACACCGAGTCGTGGAACCTGCCCGCCGGCTCGCGGGCGTCGCCGGCGACGACGAAGACCTCCGTGATGCCGGCAGCCTTGAGCGCATCGATGATCTGGCCGAGCTCGACCGAGTCCCGGATCATGCGCGCCGACAGGTGCGGGACCGCGTGGTAGCCGAGGTTCGCCAGGCGCACGGCGAGATGGACGGTCGCGGGCATGCCGCGGCGCGGTGAGGCGGTGACGGTGACAGTCACGTCCCTGGGCACGTAGGCCGCGACCCG
>VBJE01000083.1 GCA_005879675.1 Chloroflexota bacterium | reverse complement strand
CCTGAAAACCTCGACCAGCCGCGCCTGGCACGGCCAGTCGACCAGGGACGCGGTGGTCACCTCCCAGAAACCCTGACCGTGCCGCTCGCCCTTGCGCGCTACGACCCGGTTGCCGTGGATGTGGCCGTTGAGCCAGAGGATCACGTTGTCGAATCGAAGGAGCAGCTCGAGCAGCTCGTCGGCCCGCTGCTCGCCACGCGGGTTCGACAGCGAGTCGTAGCCATGGTGCGAGAGCATCACCACGTAACGGTCTTCGCTTTGCGT
>VBJE01000082.1 GCA_005879675.1 Chloroflexota bacterium | reverse complement strand
AATCAATCCGGTTACCGGGGCGATCACGCATGTGGCCGACGTGCCCGGCCAGTTCGCCGGCAGATTCGCGTACGCCTCGAACACGCACACGCTGTACGTGCCAACCCAGGAGATACTGGGCTTTGACGTCCTCAACGTTGTCGTCGCTGTCGACACCCAAGGGGGAGCGGTCTCCCAGAGCCCAGGTATGACCGTGCCGATAAATCAGGTCGTCTACGACGGTGCGTCAGGCGCGCTCTATGGAGAGGGCGGATTCCCAGCGTCGATCTACCGGATAGACGCGGGCACGGGCGCCCAGACGTTGGTCGCCCCGCTTCTGGGAAGCGGCTTCTTCTTCTCGGTTCTGACGATCGACTCTGCCACGCACACGATCTTCGCGAAGAACGACGACTTCTCCACCGGAAGCGACGTCCAGACCATCCAGTCCATAAACGACGTGACGGGCGCATACACCGTCAGTACCGGCGGTCTTTCGACCGACTTCTACATCAACACACTCGTATTCGAGATTGCTTCAGCCATAACGCCCGACAGTGTGGCAGCGGATGTGCGGCAGGCGTTCGCCTCCGGCGCGATTCAGGGCGAGGGTCTCGAGCAAGCCATCCTCAGTCAGCTCAGCGCGGCGGCCGGCGCACGAACACACGGGCAGTGCGGAACAGCCGCGAATATCTATGGAGCGCTGATCAACACGATCCAGGCGCAGAGCGGCCTGAAGATTGACTCATCGACCGCAGTCCGACTGATCACGGAGATCCGGTTCCTGATCGACCACTGCCCGTGACCTGCTTGAGGCGGTTGGCTGGGGAGGAAGGATTCGAACCTTCAACCTTCTGATCCAGAGTCAGCTGCGCTACCGTTGCGCCACTCCCCAAGCACGTTTCAAAGGGTGCCGGGCGAACAATTCTAAGGACGTCCCGCCGTCCGGCCCGGCTACTCCTGGATGGTGGCGACGTCCGGCTTCTGAACGGAGCGCTCGCGGCGAAGCGGCATCCGGATGGGCATCGATTCGCGCGTCGCCATAAGCCGTCGGAAACCGTCCTCCATAAGCGTTTTCGCTTTATAGAGATTCACCGCCCAGCCCACACCGAAAACCCGATCGCTGAAAAGCACGTCCGACTCGGGGTTCCAGTACGCGTCTCGGATGCGCTGCCACGTCGGTGGCCGGAAGTCGTAAGGCACGACGCCGAGCACCTTGCCCTTCCACGTCCGCTCCGCCTCGGGCTTCGAAAGCTCAGTGGCGATCGCGGCCGCAAACAGGCCGAAAGCGACCAATCGAAACAGGCGACGGACCCCGCGCAAAGTCCCCATACTTCAGTGAAGCGTAGTACCAGAGTAACCTTGCACGTTTTCCATTCGTTGTTCCAGGCGGGGTAGATGGCCAGAAGGCTTCCTTCAACTGCGAGCTGGCTCAGATGGCTCACGCCTGGTCTGCAGATCAAGCGCTGGCTTCTCCTTCTCATGGTCTCCGAGCTCGTCCTCGTCCTCGGTGTCGCGTACGCCTTGAAGGAGATCTACCAGACCGCGCACCTGCCTTCGAGCTTCTACTTCATCACGCTGCAGTTCCTGCCCTACTGGGCGCGCGCCATCGTGTTCGGAATCTTCGGCGTGGGCCTGCTGTTGGTGAGCTACCTGAAACTGACGCAGTCGGTGCTGGGTCCATTCCTCCCCGGGACCAGCACCAGCAGCGTCGTCGACGTCATTCACGCGTTCCGGCTGCGCGGGCGCGGTCCGCGCATCGTCGCCATCGGAGGCGGCACCGGCCTCAGCTCGTTGCTGCGGGGACTGAAGACGTACACGTCGAACCTGTCCGCGATCGTCACCGTCGCCGACGATGGAGGCTCCTCAGGACGGCTGCGCGACGAGTACCGGATTCTGCCGCCAGGCGACTTTCGCCAGTGCCTGATCGCACTCGCCGACGCGGAGCCTTTGATGAAGCAACTTTTCGACCACCGCTTCAAGGAGGGCTCGCTCAACGGCCACGCGTTCGGAAACCTGTTCATCATGGCCATGGCCGACGTCACCGGAAACTTCGAGCAGGCGCTGCGCGAGTCGGGGAAGGTGCTCGCGGTCAAAGGCACGATCGTGCCCTCGACGCTGCAGGACGTGACCCTGGTCGCGTCGATCAACGGCAGCACGGTCGAGGGCGAGTCGAAGATCCCCAAGCAGAACTCGCCCATCAGCCATGTGTTCCTCAAGCCCGACGGCGTGCAGGTCAACCCCGAGGCCGCCCAGGCGATCCTCAACGCCGAGCTGATCACCGTCGGCCCTGGCTCGCTCTACACCTCGATCCTGCCGAACCTGCTCGTCGAGGGCATGGTGGAGGCGATCAAGGCCTCGGCCGCGCTGAAGCTGTACATCTGCAACCTTGCCGCGCAGCCCGGCGAGACCGACGGCTACGGCGTGCAGGACTACCTGCGCGTGATCCGCGAGCACGTCGGCGCGAATCTATTCGACTTCGTGCTCGTCAACTCGAACAACTCCTACGCGCCGACTGGCGGCCAGGCGCCCGTGATCTTCCGGCCCGCCGACACCGCGCGCCACCCCGAGGTGCGCTTCATCGCCACGGACGTGGTCAACGTCCGCAAGCCGTCGCACCACGACCCGGACAAGCTGGCGCGCACGATCATGCGGAAGGTCTGGCAGGCGTAGCGGCGCCGCGCCGCGCTCGCCAGCGCGTGAACGCCTCGATGAGGGCCGTCGCCACCGCCACGTAAAGAAAACCGTCGAGCGCATCGATGGCGTAGTGCTCGCCGAGATAGACGATGGAGAGCAGCACCGCCAGCGTCCACAGCCCAAGGACGACCCCCAGGGCGCGATACCTGGGCCAGGCGTACACCGCGGCCAGGGCGGGGAAGGCCGCGTGCAGCGATGGGAAGGCGGCGAACCGATTCGGGTTGAAGCTCTGGTAGATGTCCGAGACGTAGTACTGACCGTCCCACAGGGACCGCACCGTCTCGTCGTTGATCTTCACCACCTCATGCGGCAGCTGATACCAGGGCGGTGCGCTGGGCCAGAACAGATACGTGACAAACGCCAGGAAGCACATGAGCAGCAGCGCGGCGATGAAGTGGTGGTAGTGATCGCGGCTGCGCAGCCAGAAGAAAAAGCCGACGACGATGGGCAGCGGGAAGTGCATGAAGTAGAAGAACAGCGCCACCACGTCCTGGACGCTCACCACGCCTGGCTTGTAAAAGGCGTGTTGCAAGACAACTGTCGGCAGCGTGCCGCCGAACAGAGCCCGCTCCATCCCTGAGAGGTCGTGCGGCGCAAACCCGGTCTTCGAGGCGAAGCCCCGCATCGCCTCGTAGGCGAAGAACAGGAGCAGGAACGGCCCCCAGTCGGCGATGAAGGTCAGCCCGCGGCCCATGGCGATCGCGATCACCAGCAGCGCGAGCACGACCCACTCGGGTTCGATGGAGATGCCGCGCCACAGCATCACTCCGAAGATGACCGCGAGGTAAACGAGGCTGCCGATGAGAAGCGCGCCCGGCCGGCGACCGCGGGCGCGCGGTTCAGCCGGTGCGGACAACCGCCACCGCCGCGATCTCGACCGTGACTGAAAACGGCAGCGCGTTCGTGCCGAGCGCCGCGCGCGTGTGCTTGCCCGCGTCGCCCAGGACGTCGACGAGAAGCTCGGAGGCGCCGTTCATGACTTTGGGCTGGTCGCCGAAGTCGTCGGTGGAGAGGACGAAGCCGATGAGCTGCACCATGCTCTCGACGTTCTCGAGGCCCACCGCCTTCTCGATCTGGGCCAGGATCCGTGTCCCGCATAGCATCGCCCGGCGCGCCGCCTCCTCGACGGAGACCTCGTCCGGGCATCGGCCCGTCAGCATCTTGTCGCCGTCCGCGGAGACCTGGCCGGCGATGTACAGAAGCGCGCGGCCGTCGCCGATGGGGATCGTTCGCGTCTGCACGTAGGAGGCAGCGGGCGGCGGTGGCGCGGGAAGCGTGATGCCAAGCTCGCGCAGGCGCTCGTACGGGGACGTCACGAAGTCCGAGTCTACCCGCCTACCTGTAACGGCCGCGAAGGTGCGCGGCGATCGCGGTCAGGATCACGGCGAGGGCGCCGAGCCCCAGGCCCACGTAAGGGAGCTGGGGCGATGACAGCAGCTGCGCGAGGCTCGAATCGCCCAGCGTGTGCGAATTGCGCGCGCCGCTCGCCAGGGTCGATGGAGTCGCCGGCGGGCCGGTCGGGCTGGCACCTGTGTCGTGATACACCCACAGCGAGACCGCGTGACTCGAGGGCTGGAAGGTCGCCACGTAAAGCGTCGGCTGCTCGTCATTGGAAACGGCCAGCGCGGTGACCGAGGACTGTGGCGGCTGCATGGACGTGAACGTGCGCCCGCCGTCGCCCGTCCGCCACAGGCCTCCGGACTTCGACCCGCCTCCATCGCTCCCGGCGTAGAACCGGTCGTAGTGGCTGGTGACGAAGGTGACCTGGGTGTAGTCCGTGGTCGGCAGCAAGCCTCCGCCGCTCAACGGGTTGAACGACGCGCCGTTGTCGCTCGACGCAAACAAGCCGGTGTTGGTGCCGATCAGCAGCGGCCTGACGTTACCGGTCGGAGGCAGCGGGCCGGCCGCGAGCCTGACCGTCATCGTGCCGCTGATCGGCGGGTTGAACTGCTTCCAGGTCGCGCCGCCGTCGAGGCTCTGGTAGAGCGGTAGCGTCCCGCCGGCGGCCTGCGTGTCGCTGCCGGCGACGAGGCGCACCGGCTCGTGGATGGCCCCGACCGCAAGCGCGCCGATGCTGCGGTTGGTGAGAGCTGACGGCGACCAGGCGCGACCGTCCGCGCTCGTGTACACGCCGTGGTCGGTGCCGGCCGCGATCAGGTCGAGCGCGAAGGCGAAGACCCGCACGTTGCGCCCGTCCAGACCGGTGGCGCTAGACCACGTCGCGCCGGCGTCGCGGCTGAAGAGGGCGCCGCCGCCGCGAGTGCCGGCGAGCACGAGACGCGCTGTGTACGGGCTGAAGCTGACGGTGTTGACCGCTGTCTTGCCGGAGTGGACGGTCGTCCATGCCGTGCCCCCGGCGGCGCTCCTCAGGAGCGACCCCTGCGAGTTGGCCGCAATCACGACCTGGTTGTTGGAAGGGTCGACGGCGAGCGCGAAGAGCGCGGTGCTTCCCTGACCTGGAAGCGGCTGCAGCTGAATCCAGGTCGAGTCAGGCAGCGCATCGGCCAGAGCGTTGAGCGAGAGGATCCCGATCCACCCCAGCGCCGCGAGCGTCGCGAGAAGACGTCGGCCAGAAAGCGACACGAGCCTGCCGATTATCACCCATGAGCGAGCTCGCGCAAGGCGGGCTCCAGGCGGTCGGCGAGCACTCGGTCGACCATGCGCGCTTCAGTGATCAAGCCGTCGAGCGCCGCCTGGAAGGCGCGCCGCAGCTCATCTGTCTCGAGCGAGCCGACCAAGGCCCTCTCGAGAGGACGCGTCACCTCGGCCGGCAGGCGATCGATGCCTCTGCCCTCGGACGCAGGCAGCCCATGACGGAGGCAGGCGACCTTGAGCACTTCGCCGCGCATCGCGCCGAGCATGAACTCGGCCTGCCACCTCCTGCCGCGCTCGATCGAGGAACGAACGTGGAGGGCGTACAGCCACCCCAACGCGAGCACGTCTGTAATGGCCGCGGGTTCCGCTCGAGGCAGCTCTACCGACTTCCCGAAGACAAGCCGGAACGTCGCGGCGCGGGCGCCAAATTGTGCGGCGGAGACGAATGCGAGGTCGACCTGGAGGGTGTCGCGCAAAAGGAACACGCGATAGGTCCACGCACCGGCGAACACGTCGACGTGGTGGATGGCTCTGTGTTCGCGATACATCATGGCCGTCCAGTCGGCGAGGACCTCCTCGATCGTGGCGCCATCGGCGACACCGAAGGCGAGGTCGACGTCCGACCACTCATCCTCGGCGTCGGACGTCACGGATCCTGTCACCGCACCTCCCGAGATGCGGGCGTCGGCCTGTCCGAACGCGAGGACCTGAGTGCGCAGCCGCTCGCGGTCCGCGGGAGTGAACACGGGCGGATTCTATGGGC
>VBJE01000081.1:884-8256 GCA_005879675.1 Chloroflexota bacterium | reverse complement strand
GGAGTCCTCGAAAGCGGGGCCGAGCACGCAGGCGATCTTCATCGCTCACCTCCTGGATTTTGGTTTCAAAAACCACCTTACGAGGTAGACCAGAGGTGCATGCAAATCCAATCATCGGTCTCACTGTGGCTGAATGCGGCCGAGGACGAGGGCCGCGCGAACTCCCAGGAAACCTCGCCCGCGCTCGCCGACGTCCTCGCCGGCCTCGAGGAGCAGCCCCGCCAGCCGGCGGAGCCCGTCGAGGCGGATGCCGACGCGCTCGGGGCGTATCTCCGCGAGATCGGCCGCGGCACCCTGCTCACCAAGGAGCAGGAGGTCGAGCTGGCCAAGCAGATCGAGGCCGGTTCCCAGGCCGCCCGCGCGCGGATGACCGAGGCCAACCTCCGCCTGGTCGTCTCGATCGCCAAGAAGTACCAGGGCCGGGGGATGCCCCTGCTGGACCTGATCCAGGAGGGCAACGTCGGGCTCATGCGCGCGGTCGCCAAGTTCGACCACCGCCGCGGGTTCAAGTTCTCGACCTACGCGACGTGGTGGATCCGGCAGGCTGTGCTGAGGGCCATCGGCGACCAGGCGCGGACGATCCGGCTTCCGATCCACATCGGCGACCAGACCAACAAGCTGGTGCGGGTGTCCGACCGTCTCCGCGACTCGCTCGGCCGCCAGCCGACCGACGAAGAGATCGGCGAGGAGCTGGGCCTCACGACCCTGGAGGTCCAGGCGCTGCGCCAGACCTCGCGCGACACCGTTTCGCTGGAGACGCCGATCGGCGAGGAAGGCGACACCGAGCTAGGCCACCTGATCGAGGACGTCACGGCCGAGTCGCCGGCCAGCGCCGCGATGCGGACCGACCTCAAGGACCAGGTGGACGACGTGCTGCGCGTGCTCGTGCCGCGCGAGCGCCGCGTGATCCAGCTCCGGTTCGGCCTTGGCGACGGGCACCAGCGCGCTCTGGACGAAGTCGCGCGCCGGCTGGGCACCAGCCGGGAAACGGTGCGGCAGCTGGAGCGCAGCGCGCTCGAAAAGCTGCGCCGGACAGGCAGGGCGGCAGCCCTGCGCTCCTACGCCTCAACGTAGCGAGAGCTGACAGGCACCCTCTCCCCATCGAGGAGAGGGCTGGGACACCGCCACAATGACCGCATCGTGATCGGGCTCGGATCGTACCTTGCCTTCCTTGGCGTGTCGTTGCTTGTGATCTGCACGCCGGGCCAGGACACCGCGCTCACGATCCGTAACACCCTCGCCGGCGGCCGCCGCTCGGGCATCGCCACCGCGGCCGGCGTGGCCGCGGGCCAGGCCGCGTGGACCGCCGCCACCAGCGCCGGCCTGGCGGTCCTGCTCACGGCATCGGCGCCTCTCTTCTTCGCCATCCGCATCGCGGGTGCGGCATACCTTGTCTACCTCGGAATCCACACGCTGTTAAGGATTTTCCTGCCCATCCACGGGGAGGTGGTCTCCTCCCCATTCATGGGGAGGTGGCGGCGCAGCCGCCGGAGGGGCTGGACCGGAGGGGCTCGCGGCGCGTTTCTTCAAGGCCTGCTCAGCAACCTCTCCAACGCCAAGATGGTTGCCTTTTTCATCAGCCTTCTGCCGCCGTTCGCGGGGCCGCACCCGAGCTTCCTCCTCCTGCTCGCGCTGGGCCTGAACTTCTGCCTCCTGACGCTCGCATGGCTGATCGGCTACGCCTTCGCCGTCGAGCGGATTAGCTCCTGGTTGCGCCGGTCCAGGGTCAGGAAGGCGATCGAAGCGATGCTGGGCGCGACCCTTGTTGGGCTGGGCCTACGAGTCGGCTCGGACGCCCTCGCCTCTTCGTAGAGTGCGGGCTTAGACTATGCCTCTTCCCCGTTCACGGGGAAGTACCCGGCGAAGCCGGGGGATGGGGCTTCGTTCCGCTTCTGAGCAGGAGGTAAGGGGTATGCCACGCGCCAAGCAGCTGACACTTTCGGTCGCGGACCGGCCTGGGATGCTCGGAGAGATAGCGACCGCGCTGGGCGAGAAGAAGGTCAACATCGTCGGCCTGTGCGCGGCCACGACGGGCGGGGGCGGGATGATCTGGATGGTCGTCGACAAGCCGGCCGCGGCCAAAAAGGTCTTTGCCCAAAACGGCTGGCAGGCGAGCGAAGAGGAGGTCATGGCGGTCACGCTGTCGGACACCCCGGGCTCGCTGGGCCGCTTTGCTTCCAAGCTCGGCAAGGCCGGCGTCAACATCGCATTTGTCTACGCCGGGTCGGCCCGGGCGGCGCGCAAGCTGAACGCCTACTTCGGCGTCTCCGACCTCAAGGCGGCGCTAAAGGTCAGGCCCTGAGCTGAGGCCTACCTGACGGCGTAGCCCTCGAGCCCTTTCTCGATCCGCGCGAATGCGCGGCGCGCCTGCGTTCGGAAGTCATCGACCAGGCTCGTCCCGCGGTGCCCCGCGAGCACGCGCCGGCGCGTGTAGGCGACCAGCGCGCGGTGGGTGCCCATCATCGCCGCCGCGGCCGCGAGAGGCTCCACATCGTCGGGTTTGGATCGCGTCTCCGCCGCGAGGAGCTCCGCGAGGCGCTCGGTGAACCTCTCCACGATCTCGCGCTCCCGCGCGACAAGGGACGGGCTGCTCGCGATGATCCGCCCCGACCTCACGATCGTCTCCGCCCGCTGCCTCGCCCCGAGGTTCTCCGCGCCCTCGACGACGCGCCGGCGAAACGCCTTGATCGCCGGTTCGCCTGGGGGCCGGCTCCGCACCGCCTCGAGAAGCTGCTCCTCGAAGAACTGCATCCCCGCGTAGAAGAGGTCCTCCTTGGTGGGGAAGTAGTTGAAGACCGTCACCTGGGACACATCCGCCGCGCGCGCGACCTCGGCCACGGTGACCGACTCGAAGCCGCGCTTGTCGAAGAGCTCGCGGGCGGCCTCGAAGATCTCCTCCCGCGTTTTCTGCTTCTTGCGCTCGCGCAGGCCCGCAGCCACGGACGCCAGTCTACGGGAATAACTTAACCCGCACAATACTTTTAGCCACTAAAGGATTGTGCTAGGCTGGTCGGAGGGGCTGGTCAAGGAGAAGAAGACATGAGCTGGTATTCGATCGCGCTGTTCGTCCACGTCGTCGGGGCGCTGCTGCTGTTCGCGCTCCTGGCGCTCGAGGGCTTCACGCTGCGCACGGGCACGGGCACGACCGCGGCGCGGCTCAACCGCGTGCTCGGACCCATCTCCGCGCTCGCGATCCTGGTCCCCGGCATCTACATGGTGGTCGTCGCCGCGGGCTGGACCGGATGGGCCGCGGTGGGGTTGGTGACATACGTGCTGATCGCCGGCATCGGCGCGTACACGGGCATCAGCGTCCTTCGCGGCCGGATGTCCCCGCGCGCCGCAACCATCTCGTGGCTGGTGCGCACGGGCATGGCCCTCGGGGTGGTCTTCGACATGACGGTCAAGCCCGACCGGCTCTGGTCCGTGGTCGCGGTCGCCGTGGGCGTGGCATTGGCCCTGGTCGCGCTCCCCGCGGTGCGCACGACGAGGACGACATGAGCGCCGTCGCGCGCGCCGCTTCGGCGACATCGAGCCGGCGGTGGACAGGACTCGGTTTCATCGCCCTGGCGCAGCTCCTGATCGCCCTCGACGCGACCATCGTCAGCATCGCCCTGCCCTCAGCGCAGGCGGCTCTCGGGGCGTCGGACGCCGACAGGCAGTGGTTCATCACCGCCTACACTCTCGCGTTCGCGGGGCTGCTGCTCCTCGGCGGCCGCATCGCGGACCTGGCGGGTCGGAAGCGCGCGTTCCTGCTCGGGCTTGGCGGCTTCGCCGTGGCCTCGGCCATCGGCGGCGCGGCGCCGTCCTTCGCGGTCTTGGTCGCCGCAAGGGCGATGCAGGGCGCGTTTGCGGCGCTCCTCGCGCCCACGGCCCTCTCGCTGCTCGCGGTCACCTTCACCGAGGCGCGCGAGAGGGCGACCGCATTCGCGGTCTACGGCTCGATCGCGGGCAGCGGGGCCGCCATCGGACTGCTGCTCGGTGGCGCGCTCACGCAGTACCTCAGCTGGCGCTGGTGCCTCTACGTCAGCCTGCCGATCGCGGTCGTCGCGGCGGTCGGAGGTTGGTTCGCGCTTCCCCGGTCCGACCACAAGGCCCGCCCCGGGGTCGACGTCCCCGGCGCGCTGCTCGCAACCGCGGGCCTGGCGGCTCTCGTCTACGCGTGCAGCAACGCTTCGCCCTGGTTCGGCGCCGCCAGCGTCGTGCTGCTCGCGCTGTTCGTCGTCAGGGAGGCCACGACGCCGGAGCCGCTGCTACCGCTCCGCATCCTCGCCGACCGCAGCCGCGTGGGTGTCTATCTGACCGTTATGTGCGCCATCGCGGGCATGTTCGGCGCGTTTCTCTTCCTCACCTATTACATGCAGGTCGTCATGGGCTTCACCCCGCTGCAGGCGGGGCTCGCTTTCCTGCCGATGACGGTCGCGTCCCAGGCCGGGTCCTGGCTCATCGCAAGCCGGCTCCTGCCGCACGTCGCGCCCCGCGTGCTGATGGCCCCGGGCGCGCTCGCGGCGGCGGCCGGGATGGCGTGGCTCACGCAGCTGCGCGTGGACGGCGGCTACGCGACCCTGGTGCTCCCCGCCGAGATCCTGCTCGGTGTCGGCATCTCGTGCGTGATGGTCGCGGCCTTCAGCACCGCCACCCAGGGGATCGACCCCCGCGAGGCAGGGATCGCCTCCGCGACCGTGAACACCGCGCAGCAGGTGGGCGGTTCGCTCGGCACCGCCCTCCTCAACGCCGTCGCCATCGCGGCGAGCGCGGGCTTCGTGGGGACTCGACCCGCCGCGATCGTGCACGGATTCGCCGTGGCGGCCGAGGTGGGGGTCGCGGTCCTGGTCGCGGGCGCGATCGCCGCCGCCCTGCTGATCACGTCCGGGAGGCCCTTGACAAGGGCCTGAGCCCGCCGTATTCTACCGAGTAGTTAATTAGCTAGGTAGATAAATACAGATGGCAGGCGATCAACTCAGCGTCACGTTCGCAGCCCTCGCCGATCCCACGCGGCGGGCGATCCTGGCACGTCTTTCCCAGGGAGAGGCCTCGGTCACGGAGCTGGCCAAGCCGTTCGACCTCAGCCTCCCCGGCATCAGCAAACACCTGAAGGTGCTGCAGCGCGCCGGCCTCGTCACGCAGAGCCGAAACGCGCAGTGGCGACCGTGCCGCCTCGAGCCCGGGCGCCTGAAGGAAGCGTCCGAGTGGGTGGGGGACTACCGGAGGTTCTGGGACGAGAGCTTCCAGCGCCTCGACGATGTTCTGCAGGATTTGATTCAGAAGGAGAAGACCAATGGCGACAAGGAGAGGGACCACGATGCCCAGGACTGAGTACGTCATCGAGCCAGGCAAGCAGGAGATCATCTCGACGACCATGCTCGACGCGCCGCGGGAGCTCGTGTTCAAGGCCTACACCGACCCCAAGCTCTTCGCGCGGTGGTGGGGCCCGCGGCGGTACAAGGTCGAGATCGAAAAGTTCGACTCGCGACCCGGCGGCGAATGGCGGGTCACGCACGTGGGCGAGGACGGCAGCCGGCACGGATTCCGCGGCGTCAACCACGACGTGGTCGCGCCCGAGCGGATCTGCGCGACGTTCGAGTACCTGGGCGTGCCCGGGCACGTCGCGCTGCAGACCGCAACGTTCGAAGCCGTCGGCAACAAGACGCGACTGGTGGCGCACCAGGTGTTCGAGTCGGTCATGGACCGCGACGGGATGGTCGCGTCCGGAATGAAGGAAGGAGCCGACGAGTCGATGGAGCGGCTCGCCGAGGTCCTCGAGGAGCTCAAGGCCGGAAGGTGACCGAAGCCTCCAGCAAGCAGTCGGTCGACGCCTACATCGCGGCTGCGCCCAAGGCGGCGCAGCCGCATCTCCGCCAGCTGCGCAAGCTCATCAAGGCGGCGGCGCCGAAAGCCACCGAGCGGCTCAGCTACGGCTTTCAAGAACCACATCGGCGTGTACCCGGTGGGCGAGCCGGCCGAGCACAGGGCGCTCAGCAAGTACATGACCGGCAAGGGCACCTACCGGTTCCCCCTGGACGAGCCCCTGCCGGTGGACCTGCTCAGGAAGCTGGTCGAGGCTCGCGTGAAGAAGAACGAGGCCGCGCCTGGAAGGGCGGGATACGCTCGCGTTTCTTCGAGTGCTCGATGAGCGACTCCAGTCGCCGCTGCCGGGTCTCTTCGCGCTTGGCGCTCATCACCCAGAACGCTGCCGTCCTCCGGTACGACGGAGCCTGTGCCTCGAAGAATCTCCACGCTGCCCTTTGCTTGCGAAACGCCGCCTCGTTGGCCTCGTCGAATCCGCGCGAGCGGTTCTCGTAGGAGTAGATGCGTGAGCGCTCCTCGTCGCGCTTCTCGAACGCCGCGCGGCCCGTGGGGTGGACGAGCCCCAGCTTCTCCAGCTCGAGGAAGCGCTTGATGTTGACCGCGCTCCAGATGCTGCCTCTCCGGCGAGGCGTGATCCGCTGCGCCGAGGAGTCGTCGCCCAGCGAGTAGCGCACGCTGTCGATCCAGCCGAAGCAGAGCTCCTGGTCCACCATCTCCTGCCAGGTGATCGACGGACGGCCGGTCCGCTTGCGGTGGTACCCGACCCAGAGCTCGGTCGCGGTCTCGTGGTTGGACTCGAACCATGAGCGCAGCTCGGCCGCGCCGGCGAAGAAGGTGACGTTTTCCGGCTTCGGCATGCCGCCACAATCTACCCGTGGATCAGCGCACCAGCAGGGTCGACGAGCACAGCCGCTACTACAACCAGATCGCCGGCAGCAACCCCGAGCGGCTGGGCGCCCTGTCCGACGGCATCTTCGCCGTGAGCATGACGCTGCTCGTGCTGGCGCTCGCCGTGCCCGCCGCCGCGGACGTCAAGGAGGCGGGGGGCCTCTCGCCTGCGCTCGTCCACCTGGTGCCGAACCTGGTCACCTACTTCATGAGCTTCCTGACCCTCGGCATCTTCTGGGTCGGGCAGCAGACGCAGCTGAGCCAGCTCGAGCGCTCCGACCGCGACTACACGTGGATCATGCTGGCGTTCCTGCTCTTCGTCACGCTGGTGCCGTTCTCGACCGGGTTGCTGGCGGCGTACTACCAGTCCCGGCTGGCTCTCGTCGAGTACTGGCTGAACATCCTGGTCCTCGGGCTGTTCATCCTGGCCGGCGCGGAGTACGCCGCCAGGAGGGGCCTGTTTCCCGAAGCCAATCTCCGGACGATCATCAACGCCGTCCGCCGCCGCGTCTTCATCGCCCAAGGCCTGTACCTGCTCGCCACCGTGCTGTGCGTGGTCGACACCCGCCTGAGCATCGGCCTGATCGTGGCCATCCAGCTCAACTACGCGATCGCGCCCCGGATTCTGTTCCTGCATCGCCTCTGAACGAGGCGCACTTCGCGCCTGAAGCTGGCCTCT
>VBJE01000081.1:0-879 GCA_005879675.1 Chloroflexota bacterium | reverse complement strand
GCGCGGTGCCCTTTCGGGCAAGGTGGCGATCGTCGTCGGCGGCGCCAGCGGCATCGGGAGGACAGCGGCCAAGGCGCTGGCGCGGCAGGGCGCGAGACTCGTCATCGCCGACTTCGACATGTCGCGCATGGAGCGGACGGTGGAGGAGGTCCTCCAGCTCGGCACGTCCGACGCGGCCCTGGCGCTCCCGACCGACGTCCGCAGCGACGCCTCCGTCCGGTCCATGGCCGGCGACGCGATCAAGGCCATGGGCCAGGTCGACGTCCTGATCAACATGGCGGGCGTGCTTCTGCAGGGCAAGCTCCGGAAGCTCAAGAGCAGCGACTGGCGATGGATGCTGGAAACCAACCTGCTGGGGCCGGTGCGGACGATCAACGCCATCCTTCCGCACATGCTCGAGCGCCGGTCCGGGCACATCGTCAACGCGGTGAGCGGGGGCGGCCTCGCGCCGCGCGACCCGCTGACCATCGCCTACGACACGGGCCATGCCGCGCTGGCGTCCTACACCCGCAGCCTGGCCAGGGAGCTCGAGGCAACGGGCGTCAACGTCTCGCTCTTCAGCACCGGCGCGAGCGGCCCGCGCCTGGGCCAGAACACGCGCTCGCGCGGGCTCGGACGTCTGCTGCACGCGCCGGAGGACCTCGAGGAATCCGATGCCTACGATCAGCTGGTCGACGGCTTGATCGACGCGCTGCACAACCCTCGTCTCCTTGTCTACGCGGACCCCAGCGAAGCCGTCTCCCCAGAGACGGCCGCCGCGCGGTGAACGTTCCCGCCGATCTCGGCCTGCTTTCGAGCATCGGCATCTGCACGGGCGCGGCGGCGCTCATCGCCGCCGTCACCTGGCGCTTCAAGCAGCCGCTGATCATCGCCTATCTC
>VBJE01000385.1:1023-2629 GCA_005879675.1 Chloroflexota bacterium | reverse complement strand
AAGCTGTGAGCCTGGCGAAGACGCTGCTCCTTGATTCGGGATATGAACGGCCGGATCGCTGGGTCCTCCTCGATGCTTTGGTAGAGACAGATTCCAGCGCCACGAAGGAGGCCTGGTTGCATGGCGGGCGGAAATCGGTCGATGGTGGCGAGAATCCGGCGCGGTCGCGAGAGCTGGGTAAAGGCGATTGCGACGCCGACACCCTCGATGAGTTCGGAGCTCGCTTCCGGATGGGCTTCGATGGCCGCTTCCAGAAGCCCTACGTCGTGCATGTAGAGGAACCAGAGAGCACGACCACAGCCGTGGAAGGCGGCACGAGTCCAGTCCGGATTGCCCGCCACTTTGACACGTTCGAGCACCGCTGAATCGAGCACGCCGTGGGCGCAGGTGATCGCGAAAGCCGCGCCCCCCGCGATCAACGGAGACAGCCTGTCGTAGTCCGGGACGACCGCCCAGCGCTCGCGCGTCAACGGGACTCGCGGCAGGTGGTAGACCCGTGCCACGCCGTTCCAGAACCCATAGCCCGTGAAGTGCATCGCGCGATACCGTGAGGTCATACGGGCGAGGTCGGGATTCCCCCACGGAGCGAGGGCGTGGCGGCCGGAGAGGCCACATGCGCAGCCTTCCCAGAAAAAGAACCGGCGGTACCAGGGAATGCGCAGCTCGAGGGCAGCGATCGCTTGCGGACGCGCCTTGGTCAGGGCCGCGTGGGCGCCGAGCTCGAAGCACTCGAGTGCCTCGGCGGTCGTTGCCTTGGCGTCGCGACCGCGCTGAGCGGGGAACGACAAGCTGCGCAGCTTGCGGCGCAGCAGGTGCGAGAGAACGGTCCCGATCATCGCCGTGCGTCTCCTCGCCGACGGCCTGCTAGTCTGGCGCGCGGGGCTGGGTGGCGGTCCGCGCCGAGCCAGTGGTGCGTGCGCAGGAACGATGGCGTGTTGCGGTTGTAGAGACCGCCGTCGGGTTGCACGTCCTCGAGATTGGGTTTGACCTCGATCGGCGCCCACGTCGTGCGCTCGCTTCCCCGCGAACTCAGCAGCAACGCCACGGCAGCCAGCGCGAGCGCCGTACCGGCGATCGCGAAAGCCTTGGCCGGCCTCCGTCTCGTTCGCACGCCGGTGGTGTACATGACTGATCCTCCTCGCCCGCGGCCGGGGGCGTCTCAGATGCGTTGTGACCCGCCCGAGTCCACCAAGAGGACACTTCCCGTGATCTTGTTGCCGCCTTCCGAGAGCAGGTAGGTGGCGAAGTTCGCGACGTCCGACTGCTCGCCGAGGCGGTGTCCGGCGGAGAGCGACTCCCAGTACGGGATCAGACGCTCGGCGTCCGGATACTTGGAGAGCAGCTCGCCGTAGATCGGTCCGGCCGAGATCGCATTGACCTGGATGTTATCCTGGGCCAGCTCGACCGCGAGGTAGCGCGTGAGGGACTCGAGCGCCGCCTTGACCGGGCCCATGCAGCCGAAGTGCTCGATGTAGCGCTGCGCTCCGGGTGAGGAGATCGTGACGATCTTTCCGCCGCCGCGCCGCCGCATGAGGTGCGCCGCCAGCATCGCGCCCTGATGCAACCCGATCACGTTCGTCCGGAACGCGCGCTCCCAGTGTTGCTC
>VBJE01000385.1:0-1008 GCA_005879675.1 Chloroflexota bacterium | reverse complement strand
TGCTGACGAAGAAGTCGAGGTACCCGAACTGCTGCTCGATGCCCTCGAAGATCTTCTTGAGCTGGCCGGGATTCGCGACCGACCCCCAGACGTGCTCCGCTTTTCCTCCTGCGGTCCGAATCGCCGCGGCCGTCGCCTCGCCCCGGTCCCGGGAGTGGAAGGAGTTCACGACCACCCTGGCGCCGAGATCGGCGAGCTGACAGGCGATCGCCCGGCCGATGCCGTGCCCGGAGCCCGTGACCAGCGCCACCTTCCCGGTGAACGGCTTCCGCTCGGGCGAGAACATCCAGGAGGCGCAGGCGATCGCCGGCTGCCCGGCCCCGTCGGCACCGCCGTCGGTGACGGGGGGCTCGATCAAGGGCGAGGAGGCCGAGGCGCTCGCGCTCGGAGCGAGGTTCTCGAGGAGCTCCAGCGCGGCCGAGGCGACGTCGGCAACAGTATCGATCTGGATCGCGAGCGGGGCCCTGACCTCGGGGAAGCCGAGCCGCTCGCGGAGGACGGAGAAGATCTCCCCGCGCTTCACCGAATCGATGCCGAGATCCTCCTCGAGGTCGGCGTCCGGCGTGAGGATCTCGCGCGGGTAGCGCGTGACTTCGGCCATCGTGTCGACAACGATCCGCTCGACGTCGGGCCGGGACCACGGCGCCGGCGGCCTCTCGCCCGGGCTGGCCGGCGCGGCGACGCCGTTCCCCGACTTCCCATCCCCTGCCGCCCCGTGGCCTGATCGCAACGCCGCGCTGGCGAGCGGCTCGACCGGACGCTCGGCCGCGGCGGAAGGCCGTGGCGATCCGCCGCCCACCAGCGATCGGAGGACGTCGGCGATGCCCGCGATCGTGCTGAGGCGCTCGGGCGGCACCTCGAGCGTCTCGGGGAGGTCGAAGCGGGTCCGGAAGACGGCGAGGATCTCGCCCCGCTTCACGGAGTCGATGCCGAGGTCGTCTTCCAGATCGGCGGTCGGATCGAGAACGTCGATCGGATAGCGCGTGAGCTCGGCGAAGATATGCTGCA
>VBJE01000080.1 GCA_005879675.1 Chloroflexota bacterium | reverse complement strand
GACCGCGTTGGTGACGTAGACGCGCCGGCGGTCGATGCCGGCCTCGTCCAGCGCCTTTTCCAGCAGGCGTCCGGCCGGGCCCACAAACGGCTTGCCCTGCAGGTCCTCCTGGTCGCCGGGCTGCTCGCCGACCAGCATCATCTTCGCGCCCTCTCGCCCGTCGCCGAAGACGGTCTGGGTGGCGTTGGCCCACAGATCGCAGCCTCGGCAGGACGCCGCGGCTTCCTTCAGCAGCTCGACGGTTCTGGCGTTCTCAGG
Organism: Chloroflexota bacterium; assembly: GCA_005879675.1. Classification (GTDB taxonomy): domain Bacteria; phylum Chloroflexota; class Dormibacteria; order Dormibacterales; family Dormibacteraceae; genus 40CM-4-65-16. The sequence goes on along the minus strand of VBJE01000080.1, from coordinate 6,487 downwards.
CGGCTGCGCGGTCACTCAGATAGAACGCCTGAGTTCGCCCCCAATTGGGAATAACAGATAGGCATGGCAAAAGGAGATTTCGTCGAGGTCCTCGTCGACGCCGGAGGCGGCGTCGCGCGTGAGTACGTCATCGAGGCGACCCGCGCCGGCCGCAGCATCGAGGTGCGCAGCTCGCGCACGAGCGTCGAGGTCCGCGAGCTGACGCGCAACGGAGGCGTCGTTCGCACCGCTCGGTTCGTAGCGCCGCGTGTCCTGGCGGTCGTCGAGCACCCCAAGGCTGCCTAAACTTCCCCTCTCCCCCTCGGGGAGAGGGGCTTAAGCGCCGATACACTCGGATCTGTGAAAGACCTCCTCGCTTCCTGGGACGGCGAGTCAGTCTCGATCCACCGCGATCGCGAAAGCGGCGCGTGGATGTTCGTCTGCGTCCATTCCACGCGCCTCGGCCCCGCGGCCGGCGGCACCCGGATGAAGCACTACCCGCGCATCGAGGATGCGCTCGCCGACGGAATGCGCCTTTCCGAGGCGATGACCCTGAAGTTCGCGAGCGTGCAGTTTCCGCACGGCGGCGGCAAGGCGGTCATCGCGCTGCCCACGCCCGAGCTCCCGCATGGCGAGGCCAGGCGCCATCTCCTCCATGAGTACGGCGCGTTCATCAACTCGCTCGGCGGCCTGTACAGCTGCGCGCCCGACATGAACACGTCGGCGGCGGACATGGACGTCATCGCCGAGGTGACGCCCTACGTGTTCTGCAAGACAGAAGCAGCTGGAGGGTCCGGCGACACCGCGCCCGACACCGCCGTCGGCGTGCTCCACGGCATCCGGGCGACCTGCCGGTACGCGTTCGGCTCGGACGACCTCAGCAGGCGCACGGTGCTGGTGCAGGGCGCGGGCGGTGTCGGAGGGCACCTCATCGAGCTGCTCATGGAGGCCGACGCGACGGTGATCGCCACCGACGTCGACCAGAAGCGCCTTGACAGCTTGCGCGACAAGGGCATCCAGACCGTCGCGTCCGACGCCGCCCTGACCACGGAGTGCGACATCCTCTCCCCCTGCGCTGTTGGAGCGATCCTCAACGCGCGTTCGATCCCGGGCCTGCGCTGCCGCGCGATCGCGGGAGGCGCCAACAACCAGCTCGAGACGCCCGAAGACGCGTATCGCCTTCGGGAGAGGGGCATCGCCTACGCGCCCGACTTCGTCATCAACGCAGGCGGTGTGCTCCATGGCGGAGGCATCGAGGACCTGCACTGGTCCCGCGACACGCTGGACGCCAAGCTCGCCGGAATCGGCGACGCCGTCGGCGAGATCCTGCGGCGGGCGGAACGCGACGGCATCAGCACCGATGCCGCCGCGCGGCAGATTGCGCTCGCGCGGATCAGCGAGAGCGCGCCTTCTCGCGCTTGACCTTGTTCGCCTGCTTGGCGAGAGCCGTGCGCGTGCTCTTCGGCAGCTTGGAGATCGTCCGCTTGCGTTTCGCCGCCGCCGCCGCCTTCTTGATGTTTCGTCGCGCTGCGGTTGTCTGCTTTGCGGTAGCCATACGTCCTTAACGTTTGCGCGCGCGGATGTAAGCGCTCCCGACCTTGCCCACGTCCGGCAGCATCTGGGTCGCGTGCACGTCGAACTCGACGTCGACGAAACCTGCCCCGACAAGCGCCGCGCGGTACTCCTCGATCGGGATCGTGCCGGAGATGCAGCCGGCCCACGAGTCGAGCCGCCTCTTGACCTCCGGGCTCAGGGCTTCGAGCTCCACCATGTCGGCGACGGCCAGGCGGCCGCCAGGCCGCAGCACGCGAAATGCCTCTTGGATCACCGCTCCCTTGTCTTCGGCTAGGTTGATGACGCAGTTGGAGATGACGACGTCAACCGAGGCGTCGGGCAGCGGAACCTTGTCGATCGACCCCTTGAGAAAGGTGGCGTTCTTGAACCGGGCGTGATCCCGGTTCCGGTTCGCCAGCTCGAGCATCTCGTCCGTCATGTCAACGCCGTACGCGTGACCGCCGGGCGAGACTCGCCGCGCGGACAGGAGGACATCGAGGCCCGCACCGGACCCGAGGTCGAGGACGATCTCTCCCGGACTGAGCTCGGCGAGCGCGGTCGGGTTGCCGCAGCCGAGGCTGACCGCGTCGGTCAGGCCGATCTGTTTCATCTCTTCCGGCGAGTACGAGCCGGCGCAGCCGCAGTCCGGGCCGTCGACGGCGCAGCACCCGGCCGCCGAATCGCGCGGCAGCACCGCGAGTTGTTTCGCCGCCCCGGCGTATCGCGACCTCACCGCCTCCTGGATCTCACTCATCTGGCTTCCTCCTAAATCCATCGACATTCATCGATGGATACGGTACCATGGATCTCGTGGCTGTCAAGCAACTTCCGGTGATTCGCGAGCGGGGCGTGTGCTGCGCGCTACCGGCCGTCAGCGACGCCTGGGTCGAGGACCGCGCCGAGCTGATGAAGGCGCTGGCGGATCCGACGCGGCTGCGAATGCTCGCCTCGCTCTGGAACGCGCCCGGGCCCATCTGCATCTGCGACTTCACCGCGGGCCTCGGACTGACGCAGCCGACGATCAGCCACCACATGGCGAAGCTGAAGGATGCTGGGCTCGTGGAATCTCACAAGCGAGGCATCTGGATCTACTACGCGCTCCGCGACAAATTGCCGACAGAGACCAGAGAGTTGCTAAGCAAGCTGCTGGCCTAGGTTTTGGCCGCTACTGTTACCGCGTGCGCGCGGCCGGGGTGGCTCTTTTCCTGACGTTGGCGCTGGCCGCATGCGGTGGTTCGCCGGCTCCCAGCGCGCACACGACGCCCTCTTCTTCACCGACCGAGACCTCGACAGCTGCGGCGTCGTCGAGCCCCTCCGCCGGTGCGACTCCGACCACGGTGGCGTCCGCCGTCCACTGCGCCACAGCGGTTCCGGCCGGCGACAACCTCGTCATCGGAACTGTGGTCGGCGATCCCACGGTGGTGATACGCGATATCCAGGACCCCGCTCACGCCCGCAACGTGTGCACGTTCGACACCACCGCTCTCTCGCCGCAGTTCGTGAGCGCAGCGACGGTCGCGTACGAGACGCCCGCGAACCAGATCGTGAAGGCGGACCTGAGCGGGGGCGGCGCGACGGTCCTGGCGACTTACGCGAGCGGATTCGACTCGGGTCAGTACGCCTTCAGCCCCGATGGACGCTTGCTGACCTACCTCGACACCAACGCATGGCATCTGGTGACGGCCTCTGGCAACCGGGTGCTCAGCACCCTCCCGGCTGCCCCGGGACGGGGCATCAGCTTCAACCAGGACGACAGCTTTCTCGGCTTTTCCGGGGACGGGCTGTACGTCGCGTACTTCCAGACCTTCCACGTCGGCGGCACCGGCGAGACCGCGCCCGACCAGGTCCGGCGCACGAGCGACGGCAAGCTCGTCTACTCCACCTCCGCCGGGACGATGGCGGTCTGGGCGTCCGTGCCGAGCCGGCTGTTCTTCCGGGACGCGGCCGCGAACGTCAAGCGATGGGACCCGTCGACGGGCGTCTCGTCGATGACGACCCTGGGATGGGTGCGGCCCGAGGGATCGCCCGACGGCCGCTGGATCGCGTACTCGTTCGCGACCTCGACGGGCGTCAGCGGCGTCGGCTTCTACAGCGTGCAGGCGAACAGCGTCTCGAACACGACGCCGCCGGGCCGCTCCGGCGTGCGGTTCCTCAGCAACGACCTCGTCTTCTACGCCGGCGAGAAGGCGTGCTCGACCTGTTTTGGCGGCCAGCCGACGCCAACCGGCGTGACGTACATCTACAGCATCACCGGAGCGTCGGAGGTGACGTCGCGGCTGGCAGCCGTGTACGACGCCTGGCCGCGAGTGACCGCCCCGGGCTTCTGATACGCCCTCTCCCCTCGGGGAGCAATCAGATGGCGAAGCGAGCTTGCGAGCCGTCCTTATCGCGCTTGCGCGCAGGGGCTTAAGCCTGTACGAGCGTTACGCCATCTCCCGCCGGCGCTGCTCGCGCTGCGCCTGGTCTTCCGTTCCGACCATGCGCTCCATCAGCGACCGGTAGTGGAGCAGCGCCTGGCGCATGCCCTCGGTCTGGTTGCGCGAGCTGAGCTTGTGCGCCCGTCGCATCTCGTGGGGCAGATCGCGTTCCGTGAGCGGGTGGCCGCGGTCTCGCATGACGGACATGACCAGCGCCTCCGCCTCTCGCACCGCCTGCTCCGGCGAGTCGACGAACTTCGCCTCGATCTCGTCCCAGTCGTGGATGTAGCGGTCGCGCATCTCAGCCGTCAGCGGCCTGAGCTTGGGGCGGGCCCTGCGCCCCACGCCGGCGGCGCGGATGAGAAGAAGAAGGACAACGACGACCATGGCGACGATAAGGACCATGACCAGGGTTCCGGTATCCATATGAGTCGGCACCTCCAAATTAGGAACGCCAGCGGGCCCGCTTCGACCCGAGCACGCGAGCGCCGGCCCACACCTTTATATGTGCATCTATATGTGCATCGACTCGCTGGTCGCGACCAGCCACTGAGGCCCCGTCGAGAAATTGCGTTTCGCAATCGAGGTGGTGCAGCCACCTCGCCGACACGGCGCGTTGTACTTTCGTGGAAGTCCGGCAGGCTTTTCTCTGGAGCGGCCTGCTGCTGGGGAGTCAGGCGACCGACACGCTGACCACCGCGATCGACCGCGCGCGCGGCGCCGTCGAGATGATGCCGATCAGCAGCCGGTTGCTCGAAGTTGGCGGCGTAGCCCTCTTCTGGACATTCAAGGTCATGGTCGCGGCCGCAGCCGCGGCGGCGCTCGTGGCCGCGGCGCACAAGGTGCGCGAGGACGACCGCCTGTCGCGCATCGTCTTCCGGGTCTCGTTGGTGGCCGTCCAGGCCGTCACCATCGGGGTCGCGGGCGTGTCCATCAGCAACCTCGCTCTGCTGACCTCGATCTCGGGCTGAAGCGGGCCCAGCGGGCCCGGTGCTCAGTACAGGCCGAGACGCCTGTACCGACGCATGTCGCGGGGCTTCGTGGTCTTCGCCGGCCGCTGCCGGTCCCAGGCCTGCACGCAGCTTGCGCAGGTGCAGCCGGGACCGAGCGTTAGCGATCTCGCCTGACGCGTCAGGCCAGCCAGTTGCAAGAGCGTTGCGACGATATTTCTGCGACGTTGTGCTGCCATTTGTCCTCCGGGGTTATTGCGACGCTTTGGGGTTTAACGACGAAACGTATAAATTCCTGCGCGTGGCGGCTTGGCCAGTCCTTGACGGACTTTGGTTAGGGCCTCACGCCTCGGCGTTATTGCTTCTCACCAAAGGGTCCTGGTGTTTAGCAACCGCTCGATTCAGGAGGGATTCATGCTCAAGTTGCGATTGGCGATCCTCGGAGCGAGCGCCGCGCTTGCGCTCGGCACGGCCACCGCGCTGGCCATGACCGAGACGAGCGTCAGCGGCGATCGCGACAACCATGGCGCCGCGGTCGCGTCGGCGGCGCGTAATTGTCCGCATGGAGCGAGCGGCGTGCATGGCGCCTGTGTCAGCGCCATCGCGTCGACGAATGGCCAGGCTCACCGGGACGGGCAGCAGTCAGCCCGCGTCAAGGCGTGCCAGGCGGCCAGAACGACCCACGACAAGGCCGCGCAGGAGGCATTCAAGGCCTGCGTGCGGGGCGGCGCGACGATCACCGCGCCAGGCAGCTGATCCCATGATCTGGTAGTTCCACGACCCACGGGAAGTCAGGGGTGTTCGAAGGGGCGGGGCAAAGCTCCGCTCCTTCTCTTCTGCATTCGCGCTCCTGGCCACGGCGACCGCGGCGACTGAAGCTGGGGCGCTCCTAGGAAGGAAGCGGCGCGGGACCGGACGCCGGGCCTGACGCAGCAGGACCGGACGTGATCTGCTCGTACCAGGTCACCACGCCGGCGATGATGGCCATGCTGTAGGGCACTGTGAAGAGCAGGCCGACGCAGCAGAGGATGATGCCCAGCCCGCCGATGAAGCCGGCCACCCAGATCAACAGCCCGGCGATGATCGAGTTCGTCACGTTCGCCGTCGCCATCTGCCAGATGCCGCTGAGGTCGAAGCCGCCGTTGAACCCGGCGCGGTACGTGTGGAGGATCACCGACGGCGCCAGAAAGGCGAGCAGGATGCTGAAGGCGAAGCTGATCAGGTTGCCCAGAGCCTGCAGGCCGGGACTGTCGTTGCTCGCGCCGGCGCCCTGGATGATGCCCCCCGGAATCGCGAAGACGATGGCGTAGGCGAGGTAGACGAGAAAGAGCACGATCCCGCGCTCGAGGTGGAAGCCGGCCGGCGGCAGCTCGCGGCGTCCGGTGCGGTAGTTGTCGATGGTCATCACGAGCCAGCCGGCCAGCGCGATCCAGCCGACGATGGGGATGATCGCGATCAGGCCCTGGACGACGATCTTGGAGAACCACTGCGGATCCTGGAACGGCCACGCAAAACCGTCGCCGACGCTGGTCATCGGCCGGAAGTGTAACGCGTTATCTCGAGTGTGCCGTTACCGGGTTTCGCGGC
>VBJE01000079.1 GCA_005879675.1 Chloroflexota bacterium | reverse complement strand
GGCGTCGCGCTTGGGCTCGCGATCGCGGGCAAGCGGCCGGTGGCGGAGATGCAGTTCGCCGACTTCGCGCACATGGCGTTCAACTCGATCACGAACGAGGCGGCCAAGTACCGCTACCGCAGCGACGGCGACTGGGGCGTGCCGATGGTCGTCCGCGCCCCGATGGGCGGGCACGCTCACGGGGCTCTGTACCACTCGCAGTCGATCGAGGCGCGATTCGCAACGCCTGGGCTGAAGATCGTCATCCCCTCCACGCCCTACGAGGCGAAGGGACTTCTCCTGGCGGCCATCCGCGACCCGGACCCCGTGCTCTTTTTCGAGCACAAGCGGCTGTACCGCATGTTCAAGGAGCCGGTGCCGAAGGGCGAGTACCTGATCCCGCTCCAGGTCGCGCGCACGGTGCGCGAGGGCAGCGACATCTCGGTGTTCTGCTACGGCCTCATGGTCCATTACGCGCTCGAGGCGGCGAAGAACCTCGAGGCCGACGGCGTGAGCGTCGAGATCATCGACCTGCGCACCGTCTATCCGCTGGACAGGGACGCGATCATCGCCTCCGCGCGCAAGACGGGCAAATGCCTCGTCCTCTACGAGGACAACTTCAGCGTCTCCGTCGGCTCCGAGGTGGTGGCGCTCATCGCCGACGAGGCGTGGCGCTGGCTCGATGCGCCGGTCAAGCGTTTCGGCGGGCTCGATGTGCCGTCGATGCCTTACGCGGTGCCGATGGAGGAGTACTTCATGCCGACGCCGGAAAAGATCACCAAGGTCCTGAAGGACCTGGCCGCGTACTGATGGCGGGCAAAACCACCCGGGTCGTGATGCCCCAGCTCGGCGAGTCGGTGCACGAGGGCACGATCTCGCGCTGGCTGGTCAAGCCGGGCGACAAGGTGGTCGAGTTCGAGCCGATGCTCGAGGTGGACACCGACAAGGTCAACGCCGAGGTGCCGGCCCCGGTCTCGGGGATCCTGCGCGAGATCCTCGCCAAGGAGGGCGACACGGTGCAGGCGGGGGCCGAGATCGCGGTCGTGGAGATCGGTGGCGATGGCAAGGTGGACCAGCAACTCCTCCCCACTACCGCTGGGGTCCCCGCGCCGCAGGCGCGGGAGGCCGCGAAGCCGGCGGAGGGGCAGGCCCCGCCCACCAGGGAAGAAGCACCGCTTCCCTCTCCCCCTCGGGGAGAGGGTGAGGGAGAGGGGCTCAAGCAGGAACCCCATCGCTACTCGCCCGGGGTCCAGATGGCCGCGTCCGAACTCAAGGTCGACCTCTCGAAGGTCACCGGCACGGGCCTTGGCGGCCGGGTGACGAAGAAGGACGTCCAGGACTTCGCCGCGAAGGCCAGGGCGGCGCCCACAGCACCGGCACCCCAGCCCGCTGCCCCGGCGGCGAGAGGCGAGGGCGACGAGGTCGTCCAGCTGACGCGCGTGCGCCGGCTGATCGCCGAGAACATGACCCGCGCCAAGCAGACGATCCCGCACGCCTGGCAGACACAGGAAGTGGACATGTCCGGGGTGGTGGCGAATCGGAACGCCAACAAGGCCGCCTTCCAGAAGCAGGAAGGCTTCTCCCTGACCTACCTGCCCTACGTCATGGCCGCCGCCGTCTCAGCCCTCCGCGAAAACCCCCACGTCAATGCGACTTTCAACGAGACCGAGCTGATCGTGCACCGTGACATCAACCTCGGCATCTCCGTGGGCATGGAGGACACGCTGCTCGTGCCGGTGGTGCGGCGGGCCGACGGCCTCTCGATCGCGGGCCTGGCCCGAGCCGTCAACGACCTCGCCACCCGCGCCCGCAACAAGCAGCTGAAGGCCGACGAGCTCACGGGGGCCACCTTCACGGTCAACAACTCGGGCACCTTCGGCACCCTTTTCAGCTACTCGGTCATCAACCCGGGCCAGGCCGGGATCCTGACCATGGAGGCGATCGTGGAGCGGCCCGTGGCCGTGCAGGGCATGATCGGGATCAAGCCGATGATGTACCTCTGCTTCTCGTTCGACCACCGCGTGCTCGACGGGCTCCAGGCGGCCCGCTTCCTCACCGCCTCCCGGAAATGGCTCGAATCCGTGTCCCTGGAGACACCTGTTTACTAGCCCGTTTAGCGCCTGAATCCGTGGATTCGAGCGTTAAGGTTGTCGCCACCAAACCATGTCCGCACCCCCGAAAAGACTCGCGATCGCGCACAAGTCGCTCCCGATCTTGCTCAAGGAGGTCTACGACCTCCGGTTCGACGAGAAGGACCGGGCGGCCAAGGACGCGATCTGGAAGGAGCTGGGCAAGTTCTTTCAGCGCTACATCAAGTCCGACGCGAGGGTCATCGACATCGCGTGTGACGCCGGCTACTTCATCCGCAACATCAGGGCGCGCGAGCGGTGGGCCACCGACATCCGGCCGGTGGGCTCCGACCTGCCCAGGGACGTGCGCTTCGTCCGCGCCAGTGGCCTGGAGCTCGCCAACGTCCTTACCAACGAATACTTCGACCTCGCCTTCTTCAGCAACTACCTCGAGCACCTGCCGTCGACCGAGTCGGTGCTGGAGCAGCTGCGAGTCGCCCACGCCCTGCTGAAGCCTGGAGGCCACATCCTGATCCTCCAACCCAACATCCGCCTGGTCGGCGGCTCGTACTGGGACTTCATCGACCACCAGACGGCGTTGACCGAGAAGAGCCTCGCCGAAGCCGCGCGCATGGCCGGCTTCCGCACCAAGCAGGTCATCGCCCGTTTCCTGCCCTACACGACCAAGAGCCGCTTGCCGCAGAGCCCCGCCCTGGTCCGCGCCTACCTCGCGTTTCCGCCCGCGTGGCTGCTCTTCGGCCGCCAAACCCTCTACCTGGGCGAGAAACCGGCCGAAGCCTGAGCAGGATGCGGCACCGACCCGCGCTCCCCTTGGCCGCGGCCACGCTCGCCGCCGCGTGGGGAGCGATGTACAGCATCGGCCTCTGGGTCGTCGCGTATGCCCGCTTTCCGATCCACGACGACGTCCGTTACGACTATGTCGCCGCGCAGGCCGGCCTCCGGTTCGGCTGGTCCCGGATCTACGACCTCGACATCCTGCGTGCCCTGTCCGCGGGATTTCCCTCACCCCAGAACACCATCCACTCCGGCGGGACCTTCATCAACCCGCCTCTCCTCGCGTGGCTGTGGACGCCGCTGGTCGCCTTTCCCGAGCCGGTCGCGTACCTGATCTGGACGCTGGTGTCCCTGGCGGCTCTCGTCTGGGCCTGGCACATCGCGGCTCCGTTCCAGGGGCTGGCGAAGGTGGCCTTGCTCCTGGCGGGCCTCGCCCTGTGGCCGGTGATGGAAGCCTTCTACTTCGGGCAGCCGACCATGCTCGTGCTCGCGCTCGTGGCATCGGCGTGGTGGCTGATGCGCCACGACCGCCCGCTGGTCGCGGGAGCGGCGCTGGCCTTCGCCACCGCCCTGAAGCCGCAGGTCGTGCTCATGATTCCGCTCTGCCTCCTGATCGCCGGACGGTGGCGGCCCGTCGCCGGCTGGGTCGCGAGCGGCGCCGTCCTGGCGGCAGTCAGCGCGGCTTCTCTCGGCGGATCGGGGCTCCTCGATTTCTTGCATACCCTGCAGTGGATCCAGACCGACGCCGGCCACTCGTTCTTCACCGTCGCGTATCTGTTCGGCATCGGCCCCGTCACCTACGTCGTGCTCGCGGCGCAGGGCGCCCTGTGCCTGCTGGTGGCGTGGAGGCGGCGCGACAACCCCGACGTCGTCTTCGCTGCCGGTCTGCTGGGCTCGCTGATGGTCTCCTTCCACCTCCACCAGCCCGACTACAGCAACCTCCTGCTCGCGGCATGGCTCGTGCTCCGGGGCGCGCCGTCGCTGGCGCACAAGGCATGGCTTGGTGTCGGCTTCGTCACCATGCAGGTGCTGACGATGGGCTTGCCCGCCCCGCAGCTGGCCTGGAACCTAGTCTGGCTTTTGATCCTCGGGTTCGGAGTCGTCGAGGCCAAGGATGCTGAGGAAAAAGCTCGCGAAAACCGTCTGCACGCCGAGCGTCAGAAGCACCGACGCGGGGATGACCTCGCGCATGGTCAGGCGAGGATCTAGCGAGCCGAAATCCACCGCCCGCCAGGACAGCACGGCGACGACCAGGCCGGCGAGTCCGGCAAGGAGCATCAAGGCGCCGAGCAGCAGGCCGGTCTCGAGGTTGACATAGCGGAACATGACCCGATACCTGTGGTTCGGCGGATGGAAGCCCTGCTCCATCGCGAAAACTTTCGTGAAGACCGCGAACACGATCAGCTGGTAGCCGATGAGGCAGGCGAAGCCGGCCAGCAGCAGGGTGTGGATGTCGAGCTGCGCGGCGCCGACCTGCTTGGGCCCTGTCTCCAGGATCGCGCCGCCGATCAACCCGGCGGCGAACAGCGCGATCCCCGGATAGAGGAATAGCCAGCGCGGGCTGAACAACAGCATGAAGCGCAGGTGGCGCCAGCCGTCGCGCCACGTGCGCAGGTGAGGCGGGCGCGAGCGGCCGTCGGGGCTCAGCGTCACCGGGACCTCGGCGATCTTCATCCGCTGCAGCGAAGCCTTGATCACCATCTCGCTCGCGAACTCCATGCCCGTCGCGCGCAGGCGAAGCCGGTCGTAGGCATCCTTGCGAAACCCGCGCAGGCCGCAGTGCATATCGCCGACCGGCGTGTGAAAGAACACCCGGCTGATGAACGTAAGGGCGGGATTGCCGACCCACCGATGAGACCAGACCATCGCGCCCTGCTGGATGCCTCCAGCGAAGCGGTTGCCCATCACCAGGTCGCAACCGTCGCGCAACCTCTCGAGCAGTGGGCCGATGGCGGTGAAGTCGTAGCTGTCGTCGGCGTCACCCATGATCACGAAACGCCCGCGCGCGGCGGCGATGCCTCCGATCAACGCGCTGCCGTAGCCCTTTCGCCTGACGGCGACGACGCGGACACCGAGTGCCTCCGCCGCGGCTTGCGAGCCGTCGGTGCTGCCGTTGTCGGCGACGATGATCTCGGCCTCGAGACCCAGGTTCTCGATCGCTTGCCGCGCCTTGCGGATGCAGGTGCCGAGCGTCTCCGCCTCGTTCAGGCAGGGCATCACGATCGAAAGCTCGAGCGCGGCCGGCGGCGCGCTTTCGGTCCGCGGCCTGGGGCGCTGGGCGACGCTCATGGTCGTGCAGCGTAACGCGGCGGTTTGGGATTGCCCACCCGCAGAAAAAGAAGTGACCCCGACGGATCGCCTCTCGGGAGCCGGTACACGGCCTTGCGGCCCTGTTCCCGCCCCCTCGAACGTTTCCCTCGGGGCCGTCGAGAAAGGTAAGGCCGCCAGGTCAGGCGCGCAAGCCCGAAAGTCAGTTCGCCGCCAACCTATGAGTTGTAGCTTGGCCGCATGCGAGACTTCGCCGCGGGATGAGCGTGTCGCTGGCCGAGGCGAACGACATCATCGCCCGCGCGCACGCCAAAGCCGCGGAGCTGGGCATCAACATCACCGTCGCGGTCGTCGACTCCGGTGGCCTGCTCGTCGCGCTGTCGCGCATGGACGCCGCCCCGCCCCTCTCGCCGCAGATCGCGGAGGCCAAAGCCGTCGGCGCCGCGATGCTGGTCCGCGATGGTGCGGGCCTGGCCGAGCTCGCCAAGGACCGGCCAGGTTTCTTCAGCGTCGCCGACCGCCTCGTGCGCGTGCCGATCGTGCCCGGCCTCGGGTCCGTCTTGATCCGGCGCGACGGACGGCTCCTCGGCGCAGTCGGGGTCAGCGGCGGCAAGCCGGAGCAGGACCTGGAGTGCGCGCAGGCCGGGATCACCCCAGCCTGAGGCGGCGCATCGGCTCGTAGACGGACCCGCCCCGGCCGAGCCGGCTGCGATAGAGGATCAGCTCGTCCGCGCGCCACGGTTCGAGCTCCGGAGGCTCCGGCAGCGAAGGTGACACGGCGCCCTCGCGGGGCCTGGCGCGGGCCAGGGTGAGATGGGCGTGGAACCCACGCTTCTCCGCCTCCAACCCCGCGCGAGCGCACTCCGCCTCGACGGTGGCGGCCAGGGCGCTGATCTCGGTCGCGCCCGTGCGCAGCCCCAGCCAGAGGACGCGCGCCATCTTGCCGCGCTTGAATGCGCCGGTCTCGCCCAGCTGGACCTCGAACCGGGCCGGCTGCGCGGCGGCGACGCGATCGGCGATCCCCTCCGCCAGCAAAAGCTCGACATGGCCCAGGAAGCGGATGGTCAGATGCAGGTTTTCCGCCGGTGTCCACCGAAAGTCGGGACCGACCCGCTGACATTCCGCGAGGAATGGGCCTAGGGCCTCGCGATGCCGCTCCGGCAGCGGCAGCCCGAAGAACGCGCGGACCGTCAGCGGCCCGCTCTGATCCCTGGCTTCTTCGCCCAGTTGACGGGTGCCCACGAGCTGGGCGCGCTCGGGCGCCAGCCGAACTGCGAGCTGACGGAGTCGATGCCCGCGGCGAGGTTGTCGCTCTGGATCATGCTCACCTCGTCCGCCGTGATCGGCGGGTTGGCCGAGATGGCCTCCATGGCGATGGCGGGAATCGTCACCAGCAGCACGGGCAGCTTGAGCTTTGTCTTCCTGACCTTTCGTGCCTGCAGGAACCAGTCGAAGATCGTCTCGTAGGTCACGACCTCGGGACCGCCCAGCTCGATGATGTGACCGAGCAGCTCAGGTCGCGAGACGGTCTCGACGATCGCCCGGGCCGCGTCCTCGCGCAGGATGGGCTGCAGCTTGGCTACGAGCGCGCGCTCGAAGTCGTTGAGGATGCCACCCTCCTCGGCGAGGATGAACGAGAAGCGGAGGATCGTGCCCGCCACGCCGGTCTTGGCCAGCTCCTGCTCGCCCATCCAGCGCGACGTGTAGTACTTGTAGTGCGGGTCGAGCTTGGCCCCGATCGCGCTCACGAGGACGACCGAGCGCACGCCGGCCGCGATCGCCGCCTGGCCCATGATCCTCGGCCCGTCGACGTTGACGGCCAGGTAGGACTGCGGCCGGTTACGCCGCACCGCGACCAGGCTGATGATGTGCTCCACGCCCTGGGCCGCCTGGGTCACCGACTGCTCATTGATCGCGTCTCCGACCACGACCTGGGCGCCACGGACCTTGAACGCCGCCGCCTTCATGGGATCGCGGACGAGGACGCGAAGCTGGTGGCCGAGGTCGAGGATCTTGTGGGCCACGCCGCGGCCGACGAAGCCCGTGGAGCCG
>VBJE01000078.1 GCA_005879675.1 Chloroflexota bacterium | reverse complement strand
GTCGATCGTCCTGATCGCGGTCTTCGTCTACGGCTTCATCGGCTACACGGCGTTCGTCTCGACCACCACCTGGTACGGGATCGCGCCGGACTACACCTCGGCGGGCCTGAGCCAGTATGTCGACCTCTTCGGACTGCCCCGGTTCCAGGCCGACATCAGCAACACCATCGAGTTCACGGTCCTCTTCCTGGGGGCCTGCATCCTGCTCGGATTCGGGTCCGCCGTCCTCCTCGACCAGCACGTCCGGGGCACGATCTTCTTCCAGAACATCTTCCTGTTCCCCCTCGCCATCTCCTTCGTCGTCACCGGCACCGTCTGGCGGTGGATCTTCAACCCCAACTTCGGCATCAACCTGCTGCTCGACGACGTCCACCTCGGCTTCTTGAAGTCGCCGTGGCTGGCGGACACGCGCACCGCGCTCTTCGGACTGGTCATCGCCGCCACCTGGCAGATGAGCGGCTTCTGCATGGCGATGTTCCTCGCCGGGTTGCGCGCCATCCCCGACGAGCTGCGCGAAGCAGCGCGTGTCGACGGCGCCACCGAGGGCCGGCTCTTCCTCCATGTGATCCTGCCGCTGATGCGTCCGATCACGCTGTCGGCGGTCATCATCCTCGGCCACATCTCGCTGAAGATCTTCGACCTCGTCTATGTGATGACGTTCGGCGGACCTGGGTATGCCACCGACATGCCGAGCCTCTACATGTGGGTCGCCGTGTTCCGCCAGAACCTCTACGGGCGGGGCGCGGCGATCGCCATGGTGCTGCTGTTCATGGTCGCCTTGCTGATCGTGCCTTACCTGGTCTGGAGCCTCCGCCAGGAGGTCGAGCGATGAGCGCGGTTCGCGCCGTCGCCGGCCGGCGCGCGTTTCGCGTCTCGCGCCTGGTCACGTACGCGCTCCTGCTGGTGGTCGCCGTCTTCTACCTGCTGCCGATCTACGTCATCGTCGCGACCGCGCTCAAGTCGTTCATCGAGGTCTCGCACACCACGCCCTGGCAGCTGCCGACGGCCCCATCCCTCGCGTCCTTCACCGACGCGCTCAGCACGCTGTCCCCGAGCTTCATCAACAGCATCCTCCTGGTGGCGCCGGCGACCATCCTGTCGGCGCTCCTCGGCTCGCTCAACGGCTACGTTCTGTCGAAGTGGAGGTTTCGCGGCGCCGACCTGGTCTTCACCCTGCTGCTGTTCGGCATGTTCATCCCCTACCAGAGCATCCTCCTGCCCCTGGTCCTCGTGCTCCAGAAGCTGCAGCTGTACGGCGGCATCCCAGGCCTCGTCCTGACCCACGTCGTCTACGGGATCCCGATCACGACCCTGATCTTCCGCAACTACTACGCCGCCGTCCCCAGCGAGCTCATCGAGGCGGCGCGCATCGACGGCGCCAGCGTGCTCGGCGTCTACCGCCACGTCCTGCTCCCGATCTCGATGCCCGGTTTCGTGGTCGTCCTGATCTGGCAGTTCACGAGCATCTGGAACGAGTTCCTGTTCGCGGTGACGCTCACGCTGCCGGACCAGTGGCCGATCACGGTCGCGCTTAACGGTCTGGCCGGCTCACTGCTCGCCCACTACGAGATCCAGATGGCGGGCGCCCTGCTCACCGCCCTCCCGCCGCTGGTCATCTACGTCGTGCTGGGCCGCTATTTCATCCGCGGCCTGCTCGCCGGAGCCCTCAAGGGCTGACTTGACACCAGGATTGGCGGGGCAACACAATGCGCGCAGGCTCGGCGTTCTGAGCAAGACCTGACTGTCGGCGCGCTCTCGCCCCGGACCACGCGCTCGGGAAGAAGGCAGCGGGATTTGGATTGAGAGGTTGATCGCCCATGAAGCTAGCCCGGTTGTTACCGGCTTTCGCTGCCGTCGGGATGATCCTCACCGCCTGCGGTGGGGGGAACAACAACGCTTCGGCTTCTCCAGCCGTCGTGCCCTCCGACCTGAGCATCAGCTCGTTCACCGCTGACTTCAGCTACATGAGCAAGCTCAAGGACCTGACCGCCGCCGGAAAGGGCAAGGTCGGAGTGATCCTTCCCGACACCACGTCGTCCGTCCGCTACGTGCAGTTCGACCAGCCTTACCTGCAGAAGGCGTTCGAGCAGGCGGGCTACAAGTCCTCTGACTTCACGATCACCAACGCCCAGGGCCAGGAGGCCCAGGAGCTGGCGATCGCCCAGGCCGACATCACCAACGGGGCGACGGTCCTGATCATGGACCCGCTGAACAGCACGGTCGGCTCGCAGATCCAGGCCTACGCGCAGTCGAAGGGCGTCAAGGTCATCAGCTACGACCGCGCCACGTTCACCGGCAGCAACACCTACTACGTGAGCTTCGACAACGTGCAGGTGGGAGAGCTCATCGGCAAGGGCTTCGTCCAGTGCGTCTCGGACTGGGGCGTCAAGAACGCCCAGGTCTTCGAGCTGGACGGCGGCCAGAACTCGGACCCGAACGCGGTCTCGTTCGCGCAGGGCTACAACGACGCCATCTGGGGCAAGAAGGTCGCGCACGTCGACAACGGCACGACCAACAGCCAGGGCATGAAGCTCGTCGGCGAGCAGGTCGCCACGGACTGGAAGAACGACGTCGGACAGACGATCTTCCAGCAGGCGTACACGGCCAACAAGGCGATCAACGCGACGGTCGAGGCCAACGACGGCCTCGGCAACGCGGTCGTCACCGTTCTCAAGAGCAAGGGCGTCAAGGCCAAGTCGGTCCCGACCACAGGCCAGGACGCGACGCCGGACGGCATGGCCAACGTGCTGACCGACTTCCAGTGTGGGTCGGTCTACAAGGCCGTCTACCTCGAAGCGCAGGCCGCCGTGGCCCTCGCCACGGTCCTCCGCGCCAGCGCGACCCCGCCGTCGGCGCTGGTCAACGGAACCACCGCGCCTCCGTCGGGCGTGACCGGAAACCAGCAGCCCGCCATCCTTCTGGTGCCGATCTGGGTCACCAAGGCGAACATGAAGGACACCGTGATCAAGGACAACTTCGTCGACAAGGCAGCGCTTTGCCAGAAAGTCACAGCCGCCGTCTGCACGGCAGCCGGCATCTCGTAACCGATTCTCCTGACGCCGCCGCAACCCGCGGCGGCGTCATTTCCTCTCCAGGGAGATAATTCGTATGGACATGACGGCTGCCGTCGCCGAGCCTATCGCGAGCGATCAGCCGTTGCTCAGAGTCCAGGATCTGGACAAGCACTTCGGCCCGGTACAGGCCCTCTTTCACGTCAATCTCGACCTTCCATCGGGCAAGGTCACAGCCCTGTGCGGAGACAACGGCGCCGGCAAGACGGTCCTTACCAAGTGCGTCGCCGGGATCTACCAGGCGGACCACGGCGAGTTCTTCTGGGAGGGCCGCCCGGTCCACATCCACAACGCCCGCGACGCCTCGCGCCTCGGCATCGAGACCGTCTACCAGGACCTCGCGCTGGCCGACAACCTGGACATCGTGCAGAACATGTTCCTGGGCCGCGAGCGGCTGCGCACCGGACTCCTCGACGAAGACGCGATGGAGCGTGCCGCGAGCGAGACGCTGTCGAGCCTTCGCGTCACCACCGTCAGGTCCATCCGCCAGCCGGTGGCATCCCTCTCCGGCGGCCAGCGGCAGTCGGTGGCCGTGGCGAAAGCCGTCATGTGGAACTCCAAGCTTGTGATCATGGACGAGCCCACGGCGGCGCTTGGCGTCGTCCAGACCAAGATGGTGCTGGACCTCATCAGGCGACTCCGTGACAAGGGCCTTGCCGTGATGGTGATCTCCCACAACCTGAACGACGTCTTCGAGGTCGCCGACCGCATCGCGGTGATGTACCTCGGCCGCCTCGTGGTGCAGGACGCCGCGACGAAGTTCGACCGTCAGAGCGTCGTCGAGTACATGACTACAGGAGGCTTTGGCCGCTCCGGTGGCAGACCCGCTAAAGAAAGCTGAGCTGACCGGCAACGCTGCGGCGGACCTGACCGCAGCCGCGCCAGAGGCCGCCGTCGCCGAGCTGCCACCCGAGGTAGTCGCGCAGTCGCTGGGCGAATACGTTCGCGCTTACGTGGCGCGGATCCGGGCCGGCGAGAGCGGCGTCCTCCCGGTCATCGGCGCGATGGTCGCGATCGTGATCGTCTTCCAGGCGATCAGCCCGAACAACGTCTACCTGTCGCCGGGCAACCTGGTCAACCTCTTCCAGCAAAGCGCCGTGTTCATGGTGCTCGCAATGGCGGAGGGATTCGCCCTGATCCTGGGCGAGATCGACCTCTCGATCGGCTTCGTCGGTGCGTGCGGCGCGGCCATCACCGTCCAGCTCGTCCAGCCGGCAACCACGAACTGGCCGTGGCCGCTGGCGATCGTCGCGGGGCTCGTGTTCTGCCTGGCGTTCGGTGCCATACAGGGGCTTTTGATCACCCGCCTGCACCTGCCGTCGTTCATCGTCACTCTGGCCGGCTACCTGGTCGCCAACGGCCTGTTCTTGAAGATCCTGCTGTTCGGACCGTTCTCCGGCTACCCCAACCTGATCGGCCAGAGCGACAACCTGCACACGATCTACAACCTGATGTGGGGCACGATCGACCCTATCGTTTCCTGGGTTGGCGCCGCCGTGGTCGTGGCCGGGCTCGGCGCCTTCATCTGGCTTTCGGATTCTCGCCGCCGTAAGAGCGGTCTGGTGGCGCCGCCGGCCAGCCTGACCCTGATCAAGATCGCGGTGATCGCCGTCGTCGCGATCGTCGTGGTCGGGATCTGCAATCTGAACAGAGGCGTCCTCATCGTCCAGGAAGGCGTGCCTTGGGTGATCCCGATCGTCCTCGCCGTGCTGGGGGTGTGGACCGTGCTGCTCCAGCGCACCAAGTACGGACGCTACGTGTATGCCATCGGAGGCAACCCCGAAGCGGCTCGGCGCGCCGGCATCAACCTGTCGGTCGTTCGCACCACGGCGTTCATGTTGTGCTCTTTCACAGCGGGCATCGGGTTGCTGCTGTACGCGTCCTTGTTGAATGGGATGTCCAACAACGTGCAGGCGGGCTATTACGTCCTCTATGCGGTCGCCGCGGCGGTCATTGGAGGCACCAGCCTCATGGGGGGCAGAGGCAAGCCGCTCCACGGCGTGCTGGGCGGGCTCGTGATCGGCGCCATCTACAACGGCATGTACCTGCTCCAGCTTTCGTTTGAGTGGCAGTTCATCGTGACCGGGCTCGTGCTGCTGGCCGCGATCATCATCGACGCGGTCTCCCGCCGCGGCAGCGCCTCGGGGAGCGTGACCCGGGTCTAGGCTCCTCCCCATTCATGGGGAGGTGGCGGCCGAAGGCCGCCGGAGGGGCTCCGGCACCACGATTGGGAATGACCCGGGGTGGGTAAACGTTCTTTCGAAAAGATGGCAACAACCCCCAAATCTGAACTCCTACCAGTCCTCCCCATGGACGACGTCGTCGTCCTGCCGCACATGTCTGTCACCCTCGCGGTCGAGGGCGACGACCAGAAGGCGGCGATCGAGGCCGCCCGCCAGGGCAGCCGGCTGATCCTGCTCGTCCCCCGCATCGACGGCAAGTTCGGCGCCATCGGCACCGCCGCCCGCCTGGGCGAATCGGCGGAGCTTCCGACCGGGGCCGAGGCTTTCATGATCCGCGGCGAGTACCGCGCCCGGCTGGGCAGCGGCCAGGCCGACATCGGCGGCGCGCTGTGGGTCAAGGCCGACCCGATCCTCGACCCGGAGCCCCCGACGGAGAAGGCCCAGGAGCTCGCGCGCGAGTACCGCGCGCTGCTCGAGAACCTGGTCGAGTCGCGCGGCGTCCCGCAGGTCGTCCAGTTCCTGCGCGCGGCGCGGACCCCCGGCCACCTGGCCGACCTCGCCGGCTACTCGCCTGACCTCTCGACCGAGCAGAAGCTCCAGATCCTGGAGATGGTCGACCTCGAGGAGAGGCTGACCACCCTGATCGGCTGGACGAAGGGCATCCTCGCCGAGGCGTCGCTGAAGGAGAAGATCCGCAGCGAGGTCGCCGAGGGGATGGAGAAGACCCAGCGCGAGTTCCTGCTCCGCCAGCAGATGGAGGCGATCAAGAAGCAGCTCAACGAGGGCCAGATCGACGTGGTCTCGACCTACCGCGAGCGGGTCGCCGGCGCGGGCATGCCCGAGGCCGTGCAGACCGAGGTCAACCGCGAGCTCGACCGCCTGGAGCGGACGAGCGAGCAGAACCCCGAGTACGGCTGGATCCGCACGTACCTGGACTGGATGCTCGACATCCCCTGGAACGTGCGCTCCGAGGACAACTACGACCTCGTCAAGGCGCGGCAGATCCTGGACGAGGACCACACCGGCCTGGGCGACGTCAAGGAACGGATCATCGAGTTCCTCGCCGTGCGCAAGCTGCGGCAGGAGCGCGGTCTCGAGGTCCTTGGCGGACGCGGCACCGGCGCGATCATCACCCTCGTCGGGCCTCCCGGCGTGGGCAAGACCTCGCTCGGAGAGTCCGTGGCGCGCGCGCTGGGGCGCAAGTTCACGCGCGTGTCGCTGGGCGGCATCCGCGACGAGGCGGACATCCGCGGCCACCGCCGCACCTACGTCGGGGCGCTGCCGGGCCGAATCGTGCGCGCCCTGAAGGACGCCGGCACGAAGAACCCGGTGATCATGCTCGACGAGATCGACAAGGTCGGCAGCGACTGGCGGGGCGACCCGTCGGCGGCGCTGCTCGAGGTCCTCGACCCGGCGCAGAACCACACGTTCCGCGACCACTACCTCGAGGTCGACCTCGACCTGTCGGAGGTGCTGTTCATCCCGACGGCCAACGTCTCGGAGACGATCCCGGCGCCGCTGCTCGACCGCATGGAGCTCATCCGCCTCGACGGCTACACCGAAGAGGAGAAGGTCGCCATCGCGCGCGACCACCTGCTCCAGAGGCAGATCAGGCAGGCGGGACTCAAGCCCGAGGAAGTGACGGTGGACGACGCGGCGATCATGAAGGTGATCACCGACCACACGCGCGAGGCCGGGGTGCGCAACCTCGAGCGCGAGCTCGGCAAGATCACGCGCAAGGTGGCGACCAAGGTCGCGACCGGGGCGCTGACCCCGCCTGTCGCGATCACGCCTGACCGCGTGCGGGAGTTCCTCGGCAAGCCCAAGTTCGACAACGAGGTCGCGGCTCGGACCGCGGTGCCTGGCGTGGCGACAGGGTTGGCGGTGACCGGGATCGGCGGAGACGTGCTGTTCGTCGAGGCGACCGCGACCGATGCCATGCACGGACACGGCGGAGGCGGGCTCACCCTGACCGGCCAGCTGGGAGACGTGATGAAGGAGTCGGCGCAGATCGCGCTCTCCTACGTGCGCTCACACGCCGGCGAGCTCAACATCGACTCCGAGAGCATCAACAAGTCGTTCCACATTCACGTCCCCGAGGGCGCGGTGCCGAAGGACGGACCGTCCGCGGGCGTGACGATGACGACGGCCATCGTGAGCCTGCTGACCGGGCGACCGGTGCGCAACACCGTGGGCATGACCGGTGAGGTCACGCTGCAGGGGCTTGTGCTGCCGATCGGCGGCGTCAAGCAGAAGGTGCTCGCGGCTCACCGCATGGGGCTGAAGGAGGTCATCCTCCCGAAGCGGAACGAGAAGGACATCGACGACGTGCCGCAGAGCGTGCGCGAGTCGATGACATTCCACCTGGCGAGCCGCGTCGACGACGTGCTCAAGTTCGCGCTCGAATCCAAAGCGCAGCCGAAGTTCGAAGTCGCCTGAGACGCCTCGCGGATTCTGCGCGGGACGGCCGCCACGTGCGGAATCACCCACTTCATTCCGCATCGGACGGCCATGACGTGCGGAATTAACGGGCAGGGTAGGCACCGGACAGCCGCAGCGCGATGCTCAGTGCGTGGGTCGTACGCCTAGAGTCCCGCCCGAGCTAAAGCTTCGTCCGTTTTCTCTGGCCGAAGCACGCACGGCCGGACTCTCGTTGAGCGCGCTTCGTGGCAAATCGTGGCAGCGTATCGGCGCGCGATTGTATCGGTGGAAAGGGGCATCCGAGGACTCCTGGGCGCTGGTCGATGCCATCCGACGGACGCTGCCTGGCTCGGCAGTATTTGTCGGGCGAACCGCCGCGTGGCTGCACCGGCTGGACGTGCATCCGACCAACCCGGTTCAGGTAGCCGTGGCAGAGCTTGAGTCTCGTGCGGGACTCGAGGTTCGGCAGTCCGATGTACTTGACGAAAGCGAGGAGATCAAAGGTGTTCGTGTGACCACTCTTGACCGGACGCTCCTTGACCTGTGCGCATGGCTACCCGCTGTCGAGGCCTTGGTGGTGCTCGATATGGCGATCACCCGAACCAGCACCAAACATTTGAATCGCTACGCCGATGCGGTGAATGGCCGGGCCGGAGCCTCGCGGTTGAGGCAGCTCGCAGAGCTTGCCGCCCCGGCTGAGTCGCCCATGGAAACCCGCCTGCGCTGGCTTCTAATCGACGCGGGGCTTCCGATTCCGGAAGTCCAGACGGACCTCTATGACAGCTCGGGCCAGTTTGTCGGCCGCGCCGATCTCTACTACCCGCAATCGCACCTGGTCATCGAGTTCGACGGTGGGAACCATCGAGATCGCCTCGTCAGCGACAACCGGAGGCAAAACTCGCTCCAGCAGGCCGGCTACCGGGTCTTGCGCTTCAGCTCGCCCGATGTGTACGGCAGGCCGAACGATGTGGTCGGGCTGGTCCGCGCCGCCATCAACCGACATCGCGCGTTTCGGACATTACGAGCCGATCAGCGCACAATGCTGCGCCGTGGGTGCTGACACCCTTCGCTATGCGCGAATCGGGATCTGGGCCGTGCCCGTCTATGCCGCAACGCTGTTTGCCGGCACCATCACCCACCAGCCGCCTCCACAGACGGAGCTGGGCGACTGGTCGCGCTATGTGACGACCAACGAGTTTCTATTCAGCCACATCGTCTTCAGCATCTTGGGCGCGGTGTTCGGCGCCATCGGCGCTGTGTCGCTCGGCATCGTCCTGATCGAACTCGGCTCGGTCAAGCTGGGGCTGGCCGGCCTGGTCACGGGCGTCGCCGCCAACGTCATCGGGTCTTCGATCTTCGGGATTGCGGCGTTCGCGCAGCCGGCGATCGGCCGCCTGTACCTCGCCGGCAATCATGACCTGGCGCAAAGCCTCTACTACGACGCGGCGCAGGGAACTCCGATGGTCCTGGTGGCCATCGTGTTCCTGGTCTTGGTGGTGACGAGCTTCATCGTCTTCGGCGTGGGCTTTGCGCGCCTGGCCTTGATGCCGCGGTGGGCGGGGATCGGCTACGCCGCGTCAGGTCCGCTGTTCGCCGTCATCGGTTTCGCGCTCGACAACTGGATCCAGAGCGTGGCAGCGACCCTGATGACCGCGAGCGCCATGTGGATGGTCATCGCTCTGCGCCGGTCTTCTGGTCCCAGCCTTCGGGCGGACCAATCGTCGCCGCTTCCGGCCCGAACTTCCTGACGTAATCGCGGTGGACCGTCGTCCACTGCTGCTCTAGCGCCGGTTTTCCGTCGAGCGCGTGCTCCAGCCTGTCGAGGCACACGTGCCAGCCGGCTCCGTCACGCGCGGCCTTGCCGACCTCGTCGATCGTATCGATCAACGTGAGGACTGTGCCGTCGCCATGGGGCGTGACCTCGAGCCGAATCACGTCGGTTCCCCAGCGAAACTCGAGCAGCTCTGGCGGCTCGTACGCCAGCACCTCTCCGTCGAACGGCTGGATTCGCGCGTTCGCGTCCTTGAACTCCATCCTCGCCCCCACCTTCCATTCGTCGACGTGGACCTGGTCCGGAAACCACCTGCGCAGCTCGTCCGGCTCGGTCAACGCCTGCCAGACCCTGGTCACAGGGTGACGCAGCTCGCGCCGGAAGCGCAGCCGCCAGCGATCACCTGCTCTTTCGAGATCTCCGATCACGTTTGCCTCCTTTTGCCCCAGTCTTCGTTTCGTCGAGGTGGCGCTCGAGCGCGTCCAGGCTGCGCGACCACATCGCGCGATAGGGCTCGAGCCACGCGTCCATCTCGCGCAATGGATGCGCCCGGACGCTGTAGAAGCGCCGCTGCGCGTCGGTGCGGGAGCGCACGAGCCCGGCGGTCCGCAGCACCCGCAGGTGCTTGGAAACCGCGGGCTGGCTGACGTCGAGCGCGCTGACCAGGTCGCCGACCGTGCGCTCGCGCTCGCGCAGCAGGTCGAGGATGAGCCGCCGGTTGGGCTCCGCGATCACCTCGAACGGAGTTGCACTGGCCACGGCATTGAATATACCGTCCTAGCTATATAAACGTCAAGCTATATGCGCGACGGCGGGCGACGTCGCAGGAATATTCGCAGCCTCCATCAGCTTGGAAGTTTTCGTGCCGAAGAGCTCGCGCGAGATCCTGGAGAGCACGACCACGATCGCGGTGGTGGGCGCGTCGCGCGACCCCGCCAAGGCGGGCGGGTCCGTGCCGGCGGGCCTGCAGCAGCGGGGCTTCCGCATCATCCCGATCAACCCGTACGCGGAGACTCTCTTCGGCGAGCGCGTGTACCGCTCCCTGCTGGAGGTGCCGCACAAGGTCGACCTGGTCGACGTCTTCCGTCCAGCGACCGACACGCCCGAGATCGCGCGCCAGGCCGCGGCCATCGGCGCCAGGGCGCTGTGGCTCCAGCTCGACATCCGCTCCGAGGAGGCGCGGAGAATCGCTGAGGAGGCGGGGATGGACTACGTCGAGGACGAGTGCACCGCGGTGGTCGCGTCGCTGAACCGGATTCGCAAGCCAGCCTCTTAGCGATACTGTCGGGGCGTTGGCACGCCCGAAGCGCGATCGCACGATCGAGTCCGAGCTCAAGTTTCGGCTCACAGGGGAGAAGGACCACGTCAATCTGCGCGCGATGCTGCGCGATCGCGGGGCGCAGATGAGCGCGCGCTACCGCGAGGAGAACTACCGCTTCAACGGCCCGGGCAAGTCAACGCGCAACACGACCCTGCGCCTGCGCATCCTCAACGGCGGCCCGCACGGCGTGCTCACCGCGAAGGGCCCGGCGAAGTTCGACGGCGGCGTCAAGACCCGCGAAGAGACCGAGGTCGAGGTCAAGGACGTGCACGCGACCCTCGACATGCTCGAGCAGCTCGGGTTTCGCGTGGGCTGGACCTATCCCAAGCGCCGCACGTTGTGGATGCTTGCCGGGGTCGCGGTGACGCTCGACGTCCTCGACTTCGGATGGTTCGTCGAGCTGGAAGGGCCCGCTGACTCGTTGCCTGACCTGGCGCGCAGCTTCGGGCTCGACCCCGCGCATGCGCTCAAAGACAGCTACTCGGTGATGGCGAAAAAACACCTGAAGGCGAAGAAGCTGACGAAGAAGCCACCCATCCTGGTCAACCCGAGGGCGCTTCAGGCCGAGAAGACAAGCTCGTAGCTCTCGGCGTCGAAGTCGCCGAGGCCCCCCGCCGGGCGCCAGTCCAGCTGTCCGAGGTGGATGAAGCCCAGCTTCTCGGCCACGCGACGGCTGGCGTGGTTGTCGCGGCCGGCCCACAACGTCAGGCGAGCCGCCCGCAGCTCGTCGCGCGCCCACGCGACCAGCGCCTCGCCTGCTTCCGTGGTCAGACCTCGGCCGGCGTGGTCGGCGCGGATCCAGTAGTGCAGCCCGAGGGTTTTAGGGCCGTCGCGGTTCAGCCCCGCGACACCAAGCACGTCACCTGACTCCGTCTCCACGAGAGCGAAATGGAACACGCGGTCGTCCCGCCACGCCTTCTCGTCGCGCACGGTCATGTCGAGGGTGCTCTCCAGCGTCGGCTCGCGCGCCCACGGCATCCACGGCAGCAGCTCCGGCCGCGACGCGACCACAGCTTCATAGATGCCCGGAGCGTGCGAAGGGCGCACCGGCTCGAGCCTCAGGCGACCCGTCGAAAGCGTTACTCGGCGCGGGGAGGTGGTGGCGATGGCTTCGCCCCGTCCGTCTTGGCGGGGCCGATCCAGACGGTCTGGATGTTGGTGAACTCCTTGATCCCGTATGACGACAGCTCGCGCCCGTACCCCGAACGCTTCACGCCGCCGAACGGCAGGCGGGCGTCCGACGCGACCATGCCATTGATGAACACAAGGCCGGCCTCCACGCGCTCGGCGAGCCGCTTCCCGCGCTCGACGTCGGAGGTCCAGATGTTGGAGCCGAGCCCGAAGTCGGTGTCGTTGGCGACGCGAAGAGCGTCCTCGGCGTCCTTGACGCGGATGACGGCGGCGACCGGGCCGAATGTCTCCTCGTGATAGGCAGGCATGCCCGGCCGGACGTTCGCGAGCACGGTCGGCTCGAAGTAGTAGCCGTCGCCCTGGATGCGCTTGCCGCCGGTCAGGGGACGCGCGCCGAGGCGCACCGATTCGTTCACCTGCCGCTCGAGCTCGCCGACCAGGTCGCCGCGGGCGAGCGGCCCGACCTGGTTGGCGCGGTCCATCGGGTTGCCGACCTTGAGCGCGGCGACCGCGCTCGTGAATCGCTGCTCGAACTCGTCGGCGACGCCCTCCTCGACGATGAACCGCTTGGCCGCGATGCAGCTCTGGCCGTTGTTCTGGTTGCGCGCGCGGCACGCCACGGTGGCGGCGGTGTTGACGTCGGCATCGGCCAGGACGATGAAGGGGTCGGAGCCGCCCAGCTCGAGCACCGTCTTCTTCAAGGCCTTGCCCGCTGTCTCGGCCACCAGCGAGCCTGCCTTGTCCGAGCCGGTCAGGGTCACGCCCGCGATGCGGTGGTCGGCGATGAGGCGCTCGACCGCGGCCGAGCCGATGAGCAGCGTCTGGAAAACGCCTTCGGGCACACCGGCCTCGCGGAACACCTCCTCGATGGCAAGCGCCGACTGCGGGACGTTCGACGAGTGCTTGAGCAGCATCACGTTGCCGGCGGAGAGCGCGGGCAGGCCGGCGCGAAACGCCTGCCAGAACGGGAAGTTCCACGGCATCACCGCCAGGACCACGCCCAGGGGCTGGAACCGGACGTAGCTCTCGCTCGCGGTGCTCTCGATCCGCTCCTCGGCGAGGAGGTGCTCGGCGTTCTCGGCGAACCAGCCGGCCGTCCACGCGCACTTATCCACCTCCGCCTCGGCCTCGACGATGGGTTTGCCCATCTCCGAGGTCAGCAGCGCCGCGTAGCGCGACCTGTCGGCGCGGAGCACGCCCGCGACCGAGCGCATGAGCGACGCGCGCATGCCGACGCCGGCGTCGCACCACCCGTACCGCGCGTCCCAGGCCTTCGACAGGGCCGTCTCGATGGCCGCACCGTCGGCCTCG
>VBJE01000077.1:22211-23404 GCA_005879675.1 Chloroflexota bacterium | reverse complement strand
CCAACCACCCCGGCGTCTTCGCCGCCGCGGTCAGCGAGAACCCGGTCACCGACCTGCTCGGCGAGTGGGCGACCTCAGACTTCGGTCGCTACATCGGCCGCCGCGCCATCGAGGTCCAGAACCCCTGGGAGAACATCGAGGCGTTCCTCGCGAGATCGCCCTTCATACGCATGCACCAGAACCACGCGCCGCTGCTGCTCCTGCACGCCGAGAACGACATGCGCTGCCCGCCGGGCAACAGCGAGATGGTGTTCCACATCCTGCGCACGCTCGGCCGCGAGGTGGAGATGATCCGCTACCCCGCGGAGACGCACATCATGCTCGCCCACGGTCGCCCGGACCGGCGCGTGGACAGGCTCGAGCGCATCGTGGCCTGGTTTGAAAAACACCTCGGAGCCGAATAGACTTCCAGAGCGCTTTTAAGCGTTGGGAGACGGGGTTCTGAAGAGGAGGCTGCAGCCTATGTCTCGATCGTTGCGACGCCTGCTGACTGTCGCCGTCGGATTCGTCACGGTCGCGGCCACCGGCCCGGCCCTCAGCGTCCAGGCGAGCACAGACACGAAGTTCGCCGGCATCAACCACATCGTGGTCATCTACGAGGAGAACCACAGCTTCGACAACCTGTACGGAGGTTGGGAGGGCGTCAACGGGCTCTCCAGTGCCTCCGCCGCCAACACGATCCAGATCAACCAGGGCGGCACCGCCTACACCTGTCTTTTGCAGAACGACGTCAACCTGACCTCGCCGCCGCTGACGGCGACGTGCACCGACACCACTACCGCGACGACGTTCACGAGCCACTTCCCAAACGCGCCGTTCGGCATCGAGACGTACATCCCGGCGAGCGCGCGTACCTGCCCGCAGCCGGGCGTCTTCGCTCCGAATGGTCTGCCGCCAAGCCCGTCCAACCTGCCGGGCGGATGCACGCGCGACATCGTGCACCGCTTCTACCAGGAGCAGTACCAGCTCAACAACGGCGCGCAGAACCGGTACGTGACCGGCAGCGACGCCGTTGGCATGGCGATGGGCTACTACGACACGACCGCCCTTCCCATCTACACGTACCTGCACGGTGACGGCGCGCCGCACTACGCGATCGCCGACGACTTCTTCCAGAGCGCGTTCGGTGGATCGTTTCTGAACCACCAGTGGCTTATCGCCGCCGCGTCGCCGACCTGGACTGGCGCGCCGAC
>VBJE01000077.1:10439-22203 GCA_005879675.1 Chloroflexota bacterium | reverse complement strand
CCTGGACACCAACGGCATGCCGAACAACTACCCGCTCTATCACGCGACGGGTCCGGTCAGGGACCCGGCGCTCACCCAGGCATGCCCGTCGGTGGTCGCCGACCGCGCTTGCGGCGACTACGCGGTCAACACCATCCAGCCCGCGACCCAGCCGACCTCGTCCAACCCGGTGAAGCTTCCGCCACAGACTGGCGCCACGATCGGCGACCGGCTGAGCGCGGCCGGCGTCAGCTGGGCCTGGTACTCAGGCGGCTGGTCGAACGCCAACGGTGACGTCGGCGGGCCGGGCTGGACCAACGGGACCACGCCGGGCACATGCGGCGATCCCAACTCCTCCCCGAACCCCGCGTACCCGTACTGCCCGAACAAGGTCTTCCAGTTCCACCACCAGCCTTTCAACTACTACGCCGCCTACGCGCCCGGGACGGCGGGCCGCACGCACCTGAAGGACGAGGCGTCGTTCACAGACTCGCTCGACGCTTCGGGCAAGGAGTGCCAGCTCAACTCGGTCAGCTTCATCAAGCCGGTCGGGCTCGAGAACGAGCACCCCGGCTACACGAGCGAGAATCGCGGCAGCGACCACCTCGTCGAGCTGCTCCAGATGATCAACAAGAGCGCCTGCAAGCGCGACACCATGGTCGTCGTCACCTACGACGAGTTCGGCGGCCAGTGGGACCACGTCGCGCCTCCCGGACAGGGCACGGCCGGACCACACGACCTGTGGGGCCCCGGGACCCGGATCCCGGCGCTCATCCTCAGCCCGCGCCTGAAGGGTGACTTCGTCGTCGACCACACCCAGTACGACACCACTTCGATCCTCGCCACCATCGAGCACCGCTACGGCCTGGCGCCGCTCAGCTCGCGCGACGCCGCGGTCAACGACCTCTCGAACGTCTTTACCGCGAAGTCCCCGTTTGATACGTGATTCGTGGAGTGAAAGAGCGATGAGCAAACTTCGATTCGCGAGGGCGACGGTCGCCGGAATGACGGCGATCGCCGCCGTCACGCTCGCGGCCGCGCCGACGATGGCCGCGAGCTCGGACTGGAAGGTCGGCTACTACACGCCTTCCGGCCAGGCGCTGTCGATGTCCTCCACCCAGCCGGGCGGAGGCATCGCGAGCTTCGACTTCACCAACCAGCCGGACACCGCGCTCCTCGTGACCACGCACGGCGCGTCCAAGGGCACGCTCCTCGGCGACCTGCGCGGCAAGACGATCACCGCCACCTTCGACATCTCCGGCGCGACCGGCGCCTTCACCTACTGGGGCGAAGGCACGGCCGACAACCCGTGCGTATACCCGGCGAACACGCGCTTCTTCTTCCAGACCGACAACGGCGGAGGCTTTGCCTACACGCACTACTGGTGGTCGAACCCAGTCAACCAGGTCCTGGCCAACGGCCACTTCACGCTCACGGCCACGGTCGAGCCGGCCGAGTGGTCGGACTGGAACGGTCAGCCCGGCCCGACGCAAGCCGCGGGCTTCGATGACGCGGCGTCCAACGTGACCGTGATCGGGTTCTCGTTCGGAGGCGGTTGCTTCTTCGAGAACGGCGTCGGCACCACGGACGGCAGCGGCACCTTCACGCTCGACAGTTTCTCGGTCAGCTAAACAAAAAGGAGAGGCCGCCCGCCCGGGCGGCCTCTCGCTCGACTTGCCGGTATGGGGTTACGAGCCGAAAGTCGCGAGAAATGAGCTGGTTGGCGTGCCGAGTCCGGTCACGTCGTCGTATCCCGGCGTCGTCCGCAAGCTCAGGTTCTGGTTGAAGGTGCGCAGCCGGTACGAGAGACCACCCGACGCGTCCTCGCTGTTGTTGAAGTTCGTCCTCACCACCGCGACCGTGCTCGCGGGGTCGACGATGTCGTTGAAGGCGCTGCTGCCAGCCTTGCTGTAGAAGAGCGGGTTCGCGAAGCCGTGCGGGTGTCCGGCCTTCTGGTCCGCCAGGGCCATGATGCCGGCCATCAGCGGCGAGCTGAGGCTCGTTCCGCCGAGGCGGTACTCGTCGTACCTGACGGTTCCGTCGGAGAACGTCTGGGTCTCGCCCACGATGTAGCCCGTGTTCGGGTCTCCCACCGCCGCGATGTCGGGCACCGCCCGACCGGTCCTGCCCTGGGCGGCGAAGACCGACTGCTGGACCACTCCCTGCTGGTACCAGGGTTCCGCGAACAGCATGCTGACGCCACCCCCTGATCCGTAGAGCCAGGAGCCCGGCGCGGCCGGCGACCACGCGGTCCCCGTCCAGCTGCTGGTGGTCGTGCCCCAGCCCGTCTCAAAGAGATAGTTGTTGGCTGCGCCAACGGCGAGGCTCGTGCCGCCGACCGCGGTCACGAAGGGGCTCGAAGCCGGCCAGTCGGCCGTCCTGTAGCCGACGGTCAGCGACTCGTCGCTGTTGTCGCCGGAAGAGAAGTAGATGCCGATTCCCTCCACGGCTCCCTGCAGGATCGTCTGCTGGTAAGGCTTGATGAAGCCCGGAGGCAGAACCTCCGTCGGGAAGCCGTAGGAGTTGGTCACGATCTGCGCCAGGTGCCGGTCGATGACGTGGTTGAGCGCGGCATCGAGATCCTGGAAGTTGTTCGGCGCGCCGACGTAGACGATGTTGGCCGCCGGTGCCATGCCATGGACGGACTCCACGTCCAGCGTCTCTTCGCCGTACCAGCCTTGCGGGTCCTGCTTGTTCTTGCCCCCCGACTCGGGATGGTGGAAGGTGCCCGGAGCCACGACCTGGCTGAACTGATTGCCCTGCAAGGTGGGCAGGCCGCGGTTGACGGACCACTGGTTCACGTCCTGGACGATGGTGGGCGCCGCGTAGGCGTCGATGATGGCGACCGTCTGGCCGGCGCCGTCCTGACCCGAGATTCCGTAGGCGCCCTTCACCTGCTGTGGGGTTTCTCCGCACGGCGCGTACGGGAGAGTGCCCGATCCGTACGGGTTCGTGAACCCGGTCGCCTGCTTCTCGCCCCAGTAGGTCGAGCACGGCCGGCCGGTGACGAACGCCGCCGGAGGCGGGGCGCCGGGGTCCTTGGCGATGTCGTTGTGGACGAACGCCGCGGACTCATCGAGACCGACGACGCCGCTGACGACGCCGGCGATCGAGTCCGGGACGGAGAGAAGGGAGGCGGGCGAGCGGAGCGTCTTGCCCCTGTAGCTGTAGTAGCCGAAGCTGGTGCCAAACGCCGCCGCGGCCTGGGCGATGGTGCCCTCCGCCTCAACGTAGTGGTTGTTCGAAGGCGTGTAGGTGATGCTGAAGCCCTGGCTGTTGAGCCAGCTCTTGACCGCGCCGACGCTGCCCTGCGACGGGGCGAACTGCTGGCGGAACTGCTGTGGCGTCAGGTACTGGCCGTACTGAGTGCTGCCCGGCGTCGAAACCGATTTGGCGAGCGCCTCCACCGCGGAGTCGTTTTGCCACCCGAGATAGACGCGAAAGCCGACGTAGTCGGTCGCGGTGACGGCGCCCTTGAAGTTTTTCGAGGACGCCCAGGCCGGCACCGAACCGGCCAGGGTCGCTCTTCCGGAAGACGCGGCGCTGACCGGGATCGACGAAGCGACGAGGGCCGCCGTCACAGCCGCCACGAGAACCGGAAACATGAGCACCTTTCGCTGTCTCATACACACCCCTTGCTGAAGAGACTTACGGCACACCGCCCCCGCCGTTTGGGCATCAGATTCAGAAATCTTAGCTGCACCCCTTAAGAATGTGCTGTCCCAGGATCGAGTTGAGCCGTCGAAACTGAAGGCGTCTTGCGTTGACGCTCATTCGGCGGTTTGTTACGGTGTCTCGGACTTTCCGCGTCCTGGAACGCGAGAACGCAAGCCGGGGGTACGAGTGCGCCTGCATCGGTACATGACCCATGCCGTGGTGGTGCTGATCGCATTGGCCATGTCGAGCTACACCGCGTTCGATCGCAAGTTCTCCATCTCCGTGGGCGCCGGGCCGGGCACCGTGCGGGCCGCAGCGGCCAACGAGGGAGCTTCGTTCGGCGACGTTTCCCTGGGCCGTGACAGCACGATCATCAAACCGGTATCCATTCCGACGTCGGGCCTTCCCAACCGCAAGCCGATCGCATACCGAGTCGTCCAGGGAGACAGCCTGGAAAGCATCGCGCTCGCCTTCAACATCCCGATGAGGGACATCACGTGGTCGAATCCAGGCATGCGCCTTCCCCTCACTGCGGGACAGAGTCTCCGGCTGCCACCGGTACCGGGCGCTGTCATCGTCGTCGGGAAGTCGGATTCGCTCGAGAGCCTCGCCAACGCGTACGGGGCAGATCCCACCGCCATCCTGGGGTTCAACGGCATTAGAGCCCCGCAGCTCACCGCAGGCTCGGTGCTGGTGATCCCGGTCGATCCGGTGCCGGGTCCGAATCTCAGTACCGGTTTGCCGGCGGACCCGATCGCCCCGGGTCAGCTTCTGTGCCCGATTCCCAACGCGAAGATCATCCAGCGCTTCGGACCAACCTCATTCGCGTTGGAGCCGTCCTACGGCGGCTACCTGCACTTTCATTCCGGCGTCGACCTGCTGGCCGAATACGGCACCCCGATCGTCGCTTCCGCCGGTGGAAACGTCACCGCGGCCGGGCCAGACGGCCTGTTCGGCATCAGGGTCGAGATCACGGACAGTTTCGGGCTGGTCGAGATCTACGCCCACATGTCGGAGGTGGCTGTTGCGGTCGGGCAGCCGATCCAGCAGGGGGAGAAGGTCGGATTCGTCGGCAGCACCGGCCTGTCGATCGGCTCGCACCTGCACTTTCAGCTCGAGGTGGGCGGAAGGCCCACCGATCCACTGCCTCTGGTCGGCTGCTAGCTCAGACCGCTGGGCGGGCTAGCGACTGGTTTCTCGCCGCACGAACAGTGCCGTGCCGGCGACCATGAACACAACGAACATCGCCGCCAGGACGGCGATGTTGGTCGCCGGGCTCAACAGCACGACGCGGCTGTATTCCGGGGTCCCCGAGAAGACGACGCCCCGCGCCAGGTCGATCACGTAGCGCATCGGCGACAGCAGAGACAGCACCGCGAGATACCAGGGCAAGACGTTGATCGGACTGATGAGGCCAGCCAGGAAGTACTGGGGCAGGAAGACGAAGTTGAAGATCTGGTTTGCCGCTCTGGTGTCGGACATCGTATTCAGCAGGAGCAGACCGAAAGCGCCGCCCATGAAGCATGAGAGCAGCGCCACCGGCACCAGCAGGGCGACGTGCAACGGCGTCAGCGGCACTCGGAGCAGCAATGCGAAGAGCACGAAAGGGATCACCTGCATGATGGCGACGAGGGTCTCACCCGCGATCTTGCCGAACACGATCGAGTAGCGCGACACGGGAGAGACGAAGACCTCCTGCGCGAAATCGTTCTGGCGGTCCTCCATGAGGGACGACAGGCCCTGGGCCGTGGACTGGAAAAGCGTCATGCCGAGGAAGCCGGTGAAGGTGAAGCCGATGAAGTTGAAGCCCGCCGACTGGCCCAGGTTCAACTGGAGCGTGCCCCCGAGCAGGAAGATCATCACGAAGGGAAAGACGACCGCAGCCACCAGACGGCCGGGATCGCGAATGAACTTCAGCAGGTCGCGCCCCGCAATGGCGGCGATGGCGTTCAGCTCAGGCATCTTCGCCCGCCAGTAGACGCAGATAGGCGTCCTCCAGCGTTGCCGACTCTGTCCGCAGCATGGTCAACGGCTGCTCGACCGACTGCACAACCTCGTACGCGGTGCGTCCATTGAGGCGAACTACGAAGTGGCCATCTTCGTTGAAGGGCAACTGGAGAGCGACGAGCCGGCGCCGCAGCGCTGCCCGATCGGCGGCGTCGATGTGCAGCGTCTCTTGAACCAGCTCGACTTTCACCTCGTGTGGCGCGCCGATGGCGACGACGCGACCGCGATCGATGATGCAGACCCTGTCTGCGTCCTCGGCCTCCACGAGCTGGTGCGTCGTCAGGCAGATCGTGATATCGCGCTGCTTACGCAAATCCCTGATGTACTGCCAGAGGTTGCGCCGGCTGGCTGTGTCGAGGCCGCTCGTCGGTTCGTCCAGGAACAGAACCCTCGGATGGTGCATGAGCCCACGGATGATCTCGAGCTTTCGACGCATCCCGCCCGACAGTCGCCGGACCGGCTTGAACACCTCAGCGCCAAGACCGACCACATCGGCGAGGTCTCGCACCTGGTGCCGGTACCCCGCGGGCATCAGGCGATAAACCGGCCGGTATGGAT
Source organism: Chloroflexota bacterium (assembly GCA_005879675.1). Taxonomy (GTDB): domain Bacteria; phylum Chloroflexota; class Dormibacteria; order Dormibacterales; family Dormibacteraceae; genus 40CM-4-65-16. Next base: position 16,002 of record VBJE01000077.1, on the reverse strand, counting down.
AGAGCCGGTACAGGACTGCGTGGAATCGAATGTTCTCTTCGCCGCTGAGGTTCATGTCGAGCGAGGGATTTTGAAAGATGATTCCGACCTCGCGCCGCACCGCGCTCGCCTCGCGGACCACGTCGTGTCCGGCGATCTTCACCGTGCCGGAGGTCAGGCCGAGAGTTGTTGTCAGGATGGAGATCGTGGTCGTCTTTCCGGCGCCATTGGGACCGAGGAGAGCGAAGAACTGGCCCTGCTCGACATCGAAGCTGACACCGTCGACCGCGTTCACCGTGCCCTTCCGGTATCGCTTGACCAGGTCGCGGACTTCGATCGCCGGAGCCATGATCGGCAGCTTATCGGTCAGGCACGAGCGGCTCTGACGCCGGCTGCAAGGGCGGACCATTCGATCAGAGGGGGCCGCACCGCGGCGCACAGGGGATTTCCTTTCCGGTCGGTCAGTCCGAGACGGCCTATCAGCAGACCCTGGCCCACCGCGCGCCCAATCACAGCCGGAGGGACGGCATCGAGCCACAGCTTGGCTCGTCGAAATAACGTGAAACTCTCGGCGTCGTCAACGGTGCCCCAGGAGAGATAAATGAACCGGCCACCAGGAGGCCCCTGGATGTAGGGACCTTTGAGGTCGACGCCGCTCGGCGATCGGACCGCGATGCAGTCCAGGGACCACGAGGCTGAAGTCGCATCGCCGGGAACGAGGCCCAGCAGCTCGTCACGGCGCTGCCGGCGCTGCACCCCGACGTGGATGTTGCGATATCCCTCGGGAGAGTCGGGGTGCACCCTGCCTTCTGCGTCAGACAACATCCGACCAATCATTCCTCGCGAGGTCGGCCGCCTCGGCCAGCTGCATCACGTGCCCGGGCACGGTATGTCTGGCAGCCCAGCTTGCCGCGAGCTCCCTGCTTGCAAACAGGTTGCTGTTGGGACACCACTCCTCGTAGACGTTTTCGCAGCCTGACAGCAGCTCCTCGTCAGGTCGGAACAGGACCACATCATTCTCGAGCGGACGGCCTCCCTCGAATCGCACTTCGATCGTCTTGCCACCTTCCGGACTCGGCGAGAGGGCGCGACCGCTGGCTCCCAACGCGCCGAAGATGCCGAGTATGTCGTAGGCGCACCATGTCCAGTAGCGCCGGCCGTCGAGGTGGATCTCATGACGGTCCGCCGTGACGCTGAGCCCCGCGGACCCCACCACATTTCCCCTTTCGTCACGCCGGATTCGGCCGGCGCGGTCGAGATCGTCAAGGAGTCCCACGAGGCGCTCGCGCCTGATACCCGTTGCCTGCTGCAGATCGTCGGGTCCCAATGGCGCCGAGCGCTCGAGAAGGAGCCGGAAGGCAGCAGTCCTGACCACGGCCTGTGAATCGCTGGGCGGCTCGAGGGCCCTGGAGGTCACGCGACGATGATATCCTGTTTACCGGATATGTACCCGGCGACCCTGGCTCCGACCAACGTTGCGGCCGCGGCTCGATTCTTCCGCGTCCTCGGCGACCCAACCCGGCTGCGGATCCTCGAGCTGCTCGGCGATGGACCGCGGACAGTGGGCGAGCTCATCGAGGCGACCCACCAGTCTCAGCCTCGTGTCAGCACCCACCTCGCGTGCCTGCGTCACTGTGGCTTCGTGGAGACCGAGCGACGCGGCAAACAGGTGATGTACAGCCTCACGCTCGCCAGTCTGGACGCGCTGCTGGATCGAGCCGTGACGGCGATGTCACCGATCGCAGGGCGACTTGAAACGTGCAGTCGGATCGGCCCGGACTGGATGTGAGGGCCGATAGGCCTTGAAGATCACGATCCAGTACTTCGAGGGCTGCGCCAGCTGGAAGATTGCGGACGCCCGCGTGAGAAACGTGCTTAGGGACCTATCCAGACCCGACGTCGACGTGGAGTACCAGTTGATCGGTTCGCCCGACGATGCCGAGCGCGTGGGATTCCACGGCTCGCCGACGATCCTCGTCGACGGCCGGGATCTGTTTGCGAACGGCACAGAACCGGTCGGATTTACGTGCCGGGTATACACGACCGACGAGGGGCGGCAGGGCGCACCGGCTGAGTCCCAGCTACGGGATCTTCTGGCTGGACCATCGACTGAACCCCGCACCTCGCCTTGACGCACTGACCATCAGTGCGTGGGGATCTCGTTGCCCTTGACATCGAGGACGTACCAACCGCCGCCAAACTCGATCACGGCCTGGCACTTGATCTCTCCTGGGGAGCGGTCGCCCACGTAGTAGTAGAGGGGGTGGCCGTTGTAGGTCAGCTGCCTTGATCCGTTTTTCCTTTCCGCAGTGGCGATCAACGCCTGGTCCAGCCGAGGATCCGACGTCGACGCGCCGGCCGCAAGCAGCGGAGGCCAGTTGAGCGCGCACGCGTCATAGCACCTGGGCTGCCGGTCGCGTTCGATGTCGAACAAGTAAAGAGTGCGTCCCGAGGCGTCAACAACAATCGTCCCGTAACGGGAGTCAGCCGTGGCAAGCTGCGGCCTTGCCGTCGGACTCGGGGACGCACCGGTCGGGTGTGTTTCAGCAGCTGACGCGGACGGCGAGGGCGTGGCGCTTGACGACGGCGTGGGCGAGCCACAGGCCGCGAGCACGAGGCCCAGCATCGCCAGACAGAACCGCGCGGACGGAAATCGTCTAGCCAGCCATTCCCTCCGCGGCGCATTCCGAGGCTCGTTTGTGCAGGAGCTTGCGCTCAACCGCGTTCCGAGTCAGCGAAGCCGCGCGCTCGAACTCGATGCGCGCCTCCTCGCACCGGCCAAGCTTTCGCAGAAGATCGCCGCGGACGGCCCACAGCAGGTGGTAACCCTGGAGAGAGGGCTCCTGGACGAGCTCGTCCACCAGGTCGAGGCCGGCCGTGGGGCCGAAAGCCATCCCGACAGCGACAGCCCGGTTGAGCTCGACGACCGGTGAATCCACGAGCTGCGCGACCGCGTCGTAGAGGGCGACGATTCGCGACCAATCGGTATCCGCCGCCGCCGGCGCTCGTGCGTGGCACGCGGCGATCGCCGCCTGGAGCGCGTATGGACCCATGACGCCGCCGAGGCTTTCGGCGCGCTGCAGCGCCGACAGGCCGCGGCGGATGAGCAGGCGATCCCAGCGCGCGCGGTCCTGATCGAGCAGGAGCACGGGCTCCCCGGACGGCCCGATGCGCGCGCGCAGCCGCGACGCCTGGATCTCCATCAGCGCGACGAGGCCGTGGACCTCCGGCTCGCTCGGGACGAGCTCGGCCAGGACTCGGCCCAGGCGGAGCGCCTCCGCACAGAGCGCCGGTCGCACCCAGTCCTCGCCCGCGGTCGCCGAGTAGCCCTCGTTGAAGATCAGGTAGATCACCTCGAGGACCGATGCCAGGCGCGCGACCCTTTCCTGCCCGCCCGGAAGCTCAAACCTGACGTGTGCTTCGGTGAGGGTCCGCTTGGCGCGGACTATGCGCTGGGCGATCGTCGAGACCGGGACCAGGAACGCCCGCGCGATCTCCTCGGTCGTCAGGCCGCCGAGGACGCGAAGGGTGAGAGCGACCCGTGCGTCCTTCGAGAGGACCGGATGGCACGCCATGAAGATGAGGCCGAGGAGGTCGTCGCCGACTTCCTCTTCGATCGCCGCATCCAGGTCGATACCTTCATGCGCGCGCTCGATCGCGCGTCCGATCTCTTCCTCCTTGCGCTCGAGCGTCTGGCGCCGGCGGACCAGGTCGATCGCCCGATGCTTGGCCGTTCCCATCAGCCAGGCGCCCGGCTTCTCCGGCACGCCTGACGCCGGCCACTGCTCGAGCGCTGCAACGAGGGCGTCCTGCGCCAGCTCCTCCGCCGTCTCGATGTCGCCAACGACGCGAGCCAGCCCGGCGATGAGCCGGGCGGACTCGATCCGCCAGATCGCTTCGACCGTGCGATGCGTGTCGCCGGCTATCGCGAGCTCTCCGTCACATTCCCTCCATCTCGAAGATCTGGCGAATCTCGTAGGTCCCGGCGTCGAAGGGCGCGCGCTTGAGCCACTCCATCGCCTCGTCCATCGAGCGCACCTGCCACAGCCAGTAGCCTGCCACGAGCTCTTTCGTCTCCGCGAACGGCCCGTCGATGATCGTCCGCTTCTTGCCGTCGAACCGCAGGCGCTTGCCCTGCGAGCTCGGGTAGAGCCGGCCATCCCCGATCACCACGCCCGCTTTGACCAGCTCTTCGTTGAACTTCTGAAACTCCGCCATCTCCTGTGGCGTCGGGGGTGTCGCCGCCCTGCTCTGATGGTCTTCCTTCGCCAGTATCAGCACACGCATGTCCATCTCCTCCTGTGGGATTGATCCGGAGGCCCTGGTCCTGGCAGGGCCTCGCTCATGCATCGAATGGCGGGCGGCGCTTTCGACATTTCAGGCCCGGCCGAAGACTGAGCTCTCGAGCACGTAGAACAGAGCGATCAGCCCGTACAGCGCCGCGCTCAGCTCCGGGCTGACGAGCGCGACCACCGTGGCCACGGAGTAGATCATCGGGCCCGGGAGATAGCTCCGGCCGATGCCGGTGACCACCTTCGGGTCGGCGTCCTGGCGGATGAGCCGGCCTCCGGCGGCCGCGTACCACCAGACGGCGTTGAACAGCAGGGCGGTCAAGGTCAACGTGATGCCGTACGCCAGCGCGGCGGCCTGCGCGTCCCCGGTGGTGATGTACAGCGCCAGCAGGCGGGTGGGAAACGGGATGAACGCGATGACCATCAGGAAGAGGACGTTCAGCACCTGGAACAGGCGGTCGACGCGAGCGATCTGGTGCATGACCAGGTGGTGGTTGACCCAGATGATGCCGATCGTCGTGAAGGTGATCGCGTAGGCGACGTAGCTCGGCCAGATCCTCAGCAGCTCGCCGCCGAGCGGATGTCCCTCGGTGACGGTGAGGTTCAGGGTGAGCAAGGTCGCGGCGATCGCGAAGACCCCGTCGGCGAACGCCTCCAGGCGGCTCTTGGGCACGGCGTCAATTCAAACGCAAGATTGGCGGCCGGCATTCGTTATGAAACGCCGTAGCCGTCCACGTGAATTCACGAGGAGTAAGGCCTCCTCCTCCTCAACCTCCCATCCGCTACTCCGAGGCCGAATCTCCAGCCGACCCGGCGGGCCCCCTCCCTGATTTGCCCGCCGGGCTCCGGTCTGGGGTAATGCTTAATTGAGCCCCTCTCCCCGACCCTCTCCCCGATGGGGAGAGGGAGAGCTGCGCGATGGGCAGAGGGGGTACGAGGTACGCTCCCGGTTCGATGTCCTGGACACCTGAGCAGGTCCTGGCCCTCGCCCCCGATCCCTCGGCGGCCAAGGCCGGCCGCGAGCTTGGCGCCGAGCGCCGCTGGACCAACCTCGGCCGCTCGGAATCCGCCCTGTGGGGTGAGTGCAAAGGCAGTGCCGCCCAGCCGTACCGCACCTCGATCGACCTGGGCGAGCCGGCGTTCAAGTGCAGCTGCCCCAGCCGGAAGTTCCCCTGCAAGCACGGGCTCGGGCTCTTCCTTATCTATGCGGCCCGCCCGGCGAGCCTGGCCGAAGGCAAGGCACCCGACTGGGTGGAGGCCTGGCTGGCGGACCGTCAGGCCCGCGCCGAGAA
>VBJE01000077.1:0-10409 GCA_005879675.1 Chloroflexota bacterium | reverse complement strand
GCAGCGCGCCGGACGCCGCACCGCGCGCGCGTCGCAGGGCGTCGACGAGCTGAACCTCTGGGTGCACGACATGCTGCGCGAAGGTCTCGCGGAGCTTCCGCGGCGGCCGCAGGCCTTCTGGGCCACCATCGCCGCGCACATGGTCGACGCCCAGGTGCCCGGCCTCGCGCGCATGGTGGGCGAGCTCTCGTCCATCCCCAACTCGGGCCAGGGATGGCCCGATCGCATGCTCGCGCGCCTGGGCCGGTTGCAGCTGCTCCTCGAGGCGGCGCGCCGTCTCGAAAGCCTCGAGCAAGGGCTGCAAGCCGATGTCCGCGCCGCGCTGGGGTTCACCGAGTCCAAGGAGGACGTCCTCGCGGGCGGCGAGCTCGTGCACGACGAGTGGTTGGTCGCCGGCCGGTTCGTCTCCGCCGATGACAGGCTGAAGGTGCAGCGCACCTGGCTGCGCGGGACGTCGACACGGCGCTGGTGCCTGGTGCTCGACTTCGCCGCGGGTCCGCAGCCGCTCGACCAGAGCCTCATCACCGGCACGAAGTTCGAGGGCGAAGTTCGCTTCTACTCCGGCTCCAGGCCGGTGCGCGGACTGGTCGGCGCCAGGCAGCAGATGTCGACGCTGGACTCCCTTGGCGGCGACGGCTCCGTGCAGGAGTCACTGCGCGCCTACGCCGGCATGCTCGCCGCCAGCCCCTTTTTCGACCGCGCTCCGATTTCGCTCGACGGCGTGCTTCCGCATCGCGACGAGAGCGGCTGGTACCTCGTCGATTCGTCCGGGGAGGCGTTGCGGATCGCGGGCGGACCCGCGTGCTGGCGCATCCAGGCCATGAGCGGCGGCCGGAGGCTCGCGGTGTTCGGCGAGTGGGACGGCGTGCGGCTTACGCCCTCGAGCGCGCTCGCCGACGGCGAGTTCGCCAACCTGCAGTGGATCCGGCCGTGAGGACGTGGAAAGAGCTGACGGCCATCGCCCTAGAAGGCACCGCCAAGAGCGCGGCCGGCGCGGAGGCGGAGCGCCGTCTGCTGAACGAGGCGGGGTGGCACATGCTGCGCCAGCTGGCCGGGCGGCGGCCGGCGAAGTTCACAGTCGCCGAAGAGCGCCAGGCGCCCCAAGAAGCGCAACCGCTGGTCTCGCGGGCGGCGGCGTTGCGACTCGAAGAGATCCTTCGCACCGACGACCGCGAGCACGTCGACGAGTGGCTCGAGCTCGCGGCCGCGGCGGGCAAGCGCGTGCCCCCGTCGCTGCTTCCGCCGCTTCTCGAGCAGGCGGCGGTCCGGTCCGACCTCCGGGCGCCCACGCTCCATGTCGGCGGCGGCCGGGTGTCCTGGCTCGCGCACCAGAACGAGGAGTGGGCGTTCGCGGACATCGCCGATCCGCTCGAGGCGTTTCACAGCGGCGTCAGGGCCGCTCGCGTGGCGGCGCTCGCGGAGCTGCGAAGCCACGATCCTGCGGCCGCGCTCGCGACGCTTGCGGAGGGCTGGCAGAAAGAGGGAGGCGATGACCGTGCGGCGCTGATCCCGGTCCTCGCCGTTGGCCTCGGCCCCGCCGACGAGGGGTTCCTGACCATGGCCTCCAACGACGGACGCAAGGAGGTGCGAGCGGGCGCCCGCGACCTGCTGGCTCGGCTGCCGGAGTCCGCGCTCATCGCCCGCATGATCCAGCGCGCGGACGCGTGCTTTCGGTTTCGCCGTGGAGTGCTCGGCGGCAAGCTGGAGGTCAACCCGCCCGCCGAGTGCGACGCGGGCATGGTCGCCGACGGGATCGAGCCCAAGGCGCCGAAGGGCGTGGGCGAGCGCGCGTACTGGATGCGGCAGGTGCTCGCCCTGGTCCCGCCTTCGCACTGGCCGCCTGACTACTTCAATGCGGGAGTCAAGAGCGACTGGGCGGAGGCGCTGCTCATCGGGTGGAGCGAGGCCGCGGTGAGGTTCCAGGACGCGAAGTGGTGCGCTCTTCTCATCGAGCACTTCATGGACGTTCGCAATCGCCAACCGCAGCGGCAGCTCCCGAGCTTGCAGGAGCTGATCCGCGCGATGCCCCGGCCGGCCATCGAGGCGGCCATCGTCGACCAGCTGAGGCGAAGCCCCGCGCACGCGCTTGACCTCGCGTTGAGAAGGACGGAACGTCTTTCTCCACACATCAGCGCCGCGTTGATGGGACAGCTGGAGCGCGCGTTGACCGTCCGCGACGCGACCTATCAGCAGCAGTGGATCTACACCATGACGGGGTACCTGAAGACGCGACTGGATCCGTCCATCCTTCCCCAGGTGGTCGCTCTGGCGGACAGGAGCGCGCAGGCCGCCAACGAATGGGCGAGCCAGGCATTGCAGCGTCTCGCCGCCACCCTCGAATATCGCGCCGCGATGGCAAGGGAGATCTTGAGTTGAGCGAAGTCCAGCGCCAGCACGCGGAGGTCCAGTTCAAGGCCGAGCTCGACGCGCTCCAGAAGTCGGACAACCGCGAGCGCCCGCCGAGCTGGAAGCTCTCGCCGTGGGCGGTCACCGAGTACCTGCTGGGAGGCAAGTCCGAGCACGGAGTCGAGATCACGCCGAAGTACGTCGGCGACCGGCGCCTCATCGAGGTCGCGGTGAGCACGCTCGCGACCGACCGCGCGCTGCTGCTCCTGGGGCTGCCCGGGACCGCGAAGTCCTGGGTCTCGGAGCACCTCGCCGCCGCGATCTCGGGCGACTCGACCATGCTCGTCCAGGGAACCGCCGGCACCGCCGAGGAGGCCATCCGCTACAGCTGGAACTACGCCATGCTCCTCGCCAAAGGACCGAGCAGGGCGGCGCTCGTGCCCAGCCCGGTGATGCGCGCCATGACCGAAGGCAAGATCGCGCGGGTCGAAGAGCTGACGCGCATCCAGGCCGACGTGCAGGACTCGCTGATCACGATCCTGTCCGAGCGAACGCTGCCGATCCCCGAGCTCGGCGAGGAGGTGCAGTCGACGCAGGGGTTCAACGTCATCGCGACGGCGAACAACCGCGACCGCGGCGTCAACGACCTTTCGAGCGCGCTCAAGCGGCGGTTCAACACGGTCGTCATGCCGACTCCAGCCACGGCGGAGGAAGAGGCCGGGATCGTCCGCATGCGCGCGACCGCCCTGGGCCGGGCGCTGGCGCTGCCGGCGCAGCCACCCGCCCTGGAGGAGATCCGGCGCGTGGTCACGATCTTCCGTGAGCTCCGGAGCGGGCAGACCGAGGACGGCAAGGCCAAGGTGCAGTCGCCTTCGAGCACGCTCAGCACCGCGGAGGCGATCTCGGTCGTCACCAACGCCATGGCTCTGGCGGCGCATTTCGGCGATGGTCGCATCCGCGCCGAGGACGTGGCCGTGGGCCTTGTCGGCGCCGTCATCCAGGACCCTGAGCGCGACCGCCAGGCGCTGCTGGCTTACCTCGACAACGTGGTGAAGGAGCGCGGCTGGATGGACCTCTACCGCGCGGCGCGCGACTTCTCCGATTGACAGTCCACGTCTTCGGCATCCGCCACCACGGGCCGGGCTCGGCGCGCTCGATGCTCGCGTCGCTGCGCAAGCTGCAGCCGGACGCCGTTCTCATCGAAGGCCCGCCGGACGCCGACCACCTCATCGGCATGGCCGCCGACGCGGGGCTCAAGCCGCCGGTCGCGATCCTCATCTTCGACGTCGAGCATCCGCGCAAGGCGGTCTACTACCCCTTCGCGGCCTTCTCGCCGGAGTGGCAGGCGCTGCGCTACGCGGCCGAGGCGGGCGTGCCGGCGCGGTTCATCGACCTGCCGATGGCGCTGCGCCTCGGCCAGGAAGACGAAAAGGACGATGGAGAAACCGAGAAGGCTGAATCCGAGGGCGGAGCCATACCGGCCGCCGCCCGCGACGGCCTGCCCGGCGATCCCGTGCGCTGGCTCGCCGAGGCCGCGGGCGACCCGGACCCGGAGCGCTGGTGGGAGCGGATGGTCGAGCAGCGCGGCTCGAGCGAAGGCGTCTTCGAAGGCATCGCGGAGGCGATGGGCGCGCTGCGTGAGGCGTGGAAGCCGCCCGGCGACTGGGAGGCGCGGCGCGAGGCGCACATGCGGCAGGCGATCCGCGTCGCGGTGCGCGAGGGACGGCAGAACGTCGCCGTCGTCTGCGGCGCGTGGCACGCGCCCGCGCTGCAGAAGATGCCGTCGGCCTCGACGGACGCCGCCATCCTTCGCGGGCTGAAGGCGGTCAAGGTCGAGGCGACCTGGATCCCGTGGACGCACGGCCGGCTGGCGCTGGAGAGCGGGTACGGCGCCGGCGTCGAGTCGCCCGGTTGGTACAACCACCTCTGGACGCACGCGGAGGACCCGCTGCCGGTGTGGATGACGCGCGTGGTCCGCCTGATGCGCGACCAGGACCTCGACGCCTCGCCCGCGCAGGCGATCGAGGCGATGCGGCTCGCGGAGACGCTGAGCGCCATGCGCGGCCGGGCATCGCCCACGCTGGAGGACGTCACGGAGGCGGTGCAGGCGTCGATCTGCTTCGGCTCCGACATCCCCGTCCAGCTCATCCGCGAGCGCCTGATCATCGGCGACGAGCTGGGCGAGCTGCCGCCGGGCGCGCCCGCGGTCCCGCTCCAGCGCGACCTCGAGCATCAGCAGCGCTCGCTGCGCCTGAAGGCGGAGCCGCTGGAGCGGGTGGTCGACCTCGACCTCCGCAACCCGGGGCGTCTCGCGGTGAGCCACCTGCTGCACCGGCTACTCCTCCTGAATATTCCGTGGGGAGTGTTGCAGCGAGGGAGCGGCGCCAAGGGGACATTCCACGAGATCTGGAAGCTGCAGTGGCGGCCCGAGTTCGCGCTGGCCGTGATCGAGGCCGGGGTGTGGGGCAACACGGTCGTCGAGGCGGCCACCGCCAGGCTGGCGGAGGCGGCGGAAGCGGTGATCGAGCGGCTGCGGGAGCGGGCGGCGCTTACGACCGACCTCGCGCAGATGATGGGCGCGCTGGCGCCGCTCGCGTCCACCCTTCGCTACGGCAGCGTCCGCAAGACGGACGCCGACCTGCTCACGTCGGTCATCGCCGGCCTCGTGAACCGCGTCGCCGACGGGCTGGTCGCGGGCACGCGCGACGTCGACGACGACACGGCAAGAGACATCGCCGGGCTGATCCTCGACGTCAACCGCGCGCTGGCGGTCATCGGCAACGAAGGATGGCTCGAGCAGTGGCGGGCGGCGCTGGAGAGCCTTGGCGTGCGCGCCAACCGTCATGGACTGGTCGTGGGCCGGGCGTGCAGGCTGCTCCTCGACGCGTCCAGGCTCGCGGTGGCCGAATGCTCCCGGCGCCTGGGCCTCGCGCTCTCACGAGGCGCCGACCCCACGCAGGCGGGCGCGTGGGTCGAGGGATTTCTCGAGGGCAGCGGCCTGGTCCTGCTGACCAACGATGAGCTGTGGCAGGTGCTGGACGGCTGGCTGGCATCGATCCGCGCCGAGGATTTCATGGTCCTGCTGCCGCTCCTGCGCCGCACATTCGCGACGTTTCCCGCAGGCGAGCGCCGACAGATCGGCGAGCGCGCCGCGAGGGGCGCGGTGCGGACCGCCGCCGACGACGGCGAGGACATCGACCTCGAGCGCGCCGCCATGGTGGAGCCGGTGCTGCGCGCCTTGCTGGGAGACATCGATGGCTGACGAGCGGCTCCGCCGTTGGCGACTGGTGCTCGGTGGCGAGGAGGCCGACGGGACCGGCATCCAGCTCCGCGGCCAGGACGCCGAGGTCGACCAGGCGCTTTCTGCTCTCTATGACTCCGAGCGGTCGGCGGGCCTGGGCGGGTCCAGCCCGCAGATCGCGCGCTGGCTGGGAGACATCCGGACGTTCTTCCCGACTTCGGTCGTGAAGGTGATGCAGAAGGACGCGATGGAAAGACTGAACCTCCGGCAGATGCTGCTCGAGCCCGAGCTGCTGAACCAGGTCGAGCCCGACGTCCACCTCGTGTCGACGTTGATCTCCCTTTCCTCGGTGATCCCGAGCCGCACGCGCGACACCGCGCGCCAGGTGGTGCGCAAGGTGGTCGAGGACATCCAGCGCAGGCTCGCCAACCAGCTGCGGCAGGCGATCCGGGGAAGCCTCAACCGGTCGATTCGCAACCGGCACCCGCGCCTGACCGAGATCAACTGGAACCGCACTATCCGCGCGAACCTGCACAACTACCAGCCCGAGTACCACACGGTCGTGCCCGAGAGGTTGGTCGGCTACGGCCGCAAGCGGGCAGCGCTCAAGGACGTGATCCTCGCGCTCGACCAGAGCGGCTCGATGGCGGCATCGGTCGTTTACTCGGGCATCTTCGGGGCGGTGATGGCGAGCGTGCCGTCGATCCGCACGCGGCTGGTCGTGTTCGACACGTCGGTGGTCGACATGACAGAGCAGCTGCACGACCCGGTCGAGCTGCTGTTCGGCGTCCAGCTGGGCGGCGGCACCGACATCGGCCGCGCGCTCGAGTACTGCCAGGGCCTGGTGACGCGGCCGCAGGACACGGTGATGATCCTCATCAGCGACCTCATCGAGGGTGGCGTGCGCGAGAAGCTGCTGCAGCGCGTGGGGGCGCTGGTCGGGTCGGGGGTCAAGCTCGTGGTCCTGCTGGCCCTGTCCGATTCGGGCAAGCCTTCGTATGACCACGACAACGCCGCCGCGGTGAGCGAGCTCGGGGCTCCGGCGTTTGCGTGCACGCCCGACCTGTTCCCGGAGCTGATGGCGGCGGCGCTGAGTGGCAGGGACCTGCGGCAGTGGGCGGCCAGCCACGAGCTGGTGTGACAACTTAAGCCCCTCTCCCCAGCCCTCTCCCCGATGGGGAGAGGGAGAAATCACTTTCCGACCAGGCGGATCGTCCAGAAGTCCTGCGACAGGCCCGGCTGCAGCAGGTAGGCGTACGGCATGGTGAAGTAGCCCTTCAGACCCCAGCCCGCGCCCCACGAGTTGCGGACCGTGAACCACTGGCGCGCCTCGTCGTAGCCGACGGCCATCACCGCGTGGCCACCGACCGCGCGCTCCCCGACCCGAGGCATCGGCGCGTGGCCCGTCTTGCGCACCGCGTCGGTCTCGAAGCTCTCGTACACCGTGAAGCCGAAGATGAACGGGTATCCGGACGCGATGCATCCCCTCATCTGGTTGAGGTCCGGCGCGAGGCGCTGGTAGGAGACGGCGCGGTCGAGCTTGGCGTCGCGATAGCACGTCGCCGGCGGCCGGCGCGCGAACTTCGCGATGTCGTATGGCCACTCCGGCTCCGGACAAACCCCGTCGCTGGCGACCGACTTGATGCCGTCACGGATCATGGCGCCGCTGTCGATGGGCACGGTGCCCTCGATGAGGCGCTCGTTGTAGTAGATGAACAGCCGGGAGGGCACGAAGTCGGGGAGGCGCTGCTTCAGACGGTCGAACTCGATCGCGCCCGCGATGGCGTTGGCGGTGCAGCTGCCGAGGGTGCCCTGGTCGTAGACGGGCGGGCATTTCGGGCGCAGGTCCGCGGAAGCCGGGAGCTCGAACATGAACTGCGGCGGCGCGGCGTAGAGGTGGTCGCGCTCGTCGGGCTGGTCGGGGATCCAGCCATAGCGCCGGATCTCGCGCGGCTGGGTCACAGGTAGGCCCAACCCGCGACGCTCGGCCCGTCGCCGACGTACGCCTGCACCCCGTGCGGAAAGCGATGCGCCTCGAGCACGATCGCGGTCGCGCGCGCGTGCCCCTCGAGGATGACCAGGCGCCCGTCGGGACGCTTCAGGGCGATGACCTCCGGCACCTTCTTGTCCGAGTGGCATATCCCTGACGCGAGCGAGAGCACGACCATGTTGGTTCCGTCGCCCGTGAAGACGTGGCCGATGTTCGTCGCTCCCTCGGCGACCTTGCGCGTCACCGGCGAGAGCAGCTGCCAGGCGCCTTCATGGCGCGCGTAGAGCATCTCGGCGACCTCGTCGGTGGTCAGCTTGACGCGCCGCCAGGCGATCTCGTTCGCCAGGCCCTCGAAGCTGCCCTTGCCCTGGCCGAAGCCGTAGATCGAGGTGATGATCTGCCGGCGCAGGTCGTTCTGCGCCTGGTCGCGCAGGTCCGGCGACCGCGCGGCCTTCAGCGCCAGCGACAGGTTGGCGGGTTGCGGCGGGTTGCCGACGATGTAGGCCTGGAAGTCCGGGGACTCGATCTCGGCCTGCAGCCACGCGAGGATGACCTGATCTTCTGTCGCGGCGCCGAGGTCCTCCATCCCGGCATGGGAAAATAGCATCTCCATGCCCCAATCCCGCAAGTGGGTCTATCACTTCTCCGAAGGCTCGGCCAAAATGCGGGACCTTCTCGGGGGCAAGGGCGCCGGCGCCGCGGAGATGACCAAGGCCGGGATGCCGGTGCCGCCCGGCTTCACGATCACGACTGAGGCATGCCGCGCGTACTACGCGAGCGGCGGCAAGTTCCCCAAGGGCCTGTGGGAGCAGGTGCTCCCCGCGCTCAAGGTCCTCGAGCGCAAGGCGGGCAAGAAATTCGGCAACCCGAAGGACCCCCTGCTGGTGAGCGTGCGCTCGGGCGCCAAGTTCTCGATGCCCGGGATGATGGACACGGTCCTCAACCTCGGCCTCAACGAGGAGACCGCGGCAGGCCTTGCGGCTCTGACCAAGGACGAGCGGTTCGCGCTCGACGCGTACCGGCGGTTCATCCAGATGTTCGGCAAGACGGTCAAGGGCATCGACGGCGAGAAGTTCGAGCACGCGCTGCAGGAGGCGAAGCAGCGAGCGGCGGTCAAGACCGACCCCGAGCTCAAGCCCTCCGACCTGCGCCCCCTGGTGGCCAGGTTCCTCGCCACATATAAGGAAGAGACCCGGAGCGCCTTTCAGACCGACCCGATCGAGCAGCTGCGCGAGGCGATCGACGCGGTCTTCAGGTCGTGGAACACCGACCGCGCCAAGACGTACCGGCGAATGGAGCGCATCCCCGACGACCTCGGCACCGCGGTCAACGTGCAGATGATGGTGTTCGGCAACATGGGCGGGACGTCGGGCACCGGCGTCGCGTTCACGCGCAACCCGATCACAGGCGCCAGGGAGCTCTACGGCGATTACCTCTCGAACGCACAGGGCGAGGACGTGGTGGCCGGCGTGCGCGACACCGAGCCGATCAGCGCGCTCAAGAAGCACATGCCGAAGGTGTACGCGCAGTTCGAGCGCTACGCGCGGCAGCTCGAGAAGCACTACAAGGACGTGCAGGACCTCGAGTTCACTATCGAGCGCGGCAAGCTGTGGATGCTGCAGACGCGCTCCGCCAAACGCACGGGCGAGGCGGCGGTGAACATCGCCGTGGACATGGTCAAGGAGCGCCTAATCACGAAGACCGAGGCGGTAGCGCGCATCGAGCCGCGCCAGCTCGAGCAGCTGCTGTTTCCGCGCGTCGATCCCGCGGCCAAGGTCTCGCCGCTGGCGAAGGGCGTGCCGGCGTCACCGGGCGCAGCGAGCGGCGGCGCCGTGTTCGACGCCGACACGGCGGTCGAGTGGGGCAAGCAGGGGAAGGCCGTGATCCTCGTCCGCGTGGAGACGAACCCGAACGACGTGCACGGCATGGTCGAGGCGAAGGGCATCCTCACCCAGACGGGCGGCACCGCGTCGCACGCGGCGCTTGTCGCGCGGGGCATGGGCCGGCCGTGCGTGGTCGGCGCGAGCTCGATCGACGTGGACGTGCGCCAGCGCAGGTTCTCCGCCAACGGGACGACGATCAAGGAAGGCGACCAGATCACGATCGACGGCACGACGGGCGAGGTGTACGTCGGCAACGTCCCGACGATCGAGGCTCGCTCCCTGAACCAGCACCCGGCCGCGAGCGCGATCCTGCGCTGGGCGGACGACCTGCGGCGCCTGGAGGTGTGGGCGAACGCCGACTATCCGCGCGACGCGGCCAAGGCGCGCGAGAACGGCGCCCAGGGCGTGGGCCTGTGCCGGACGGAGCACATGTTCATGGAGCAGGAGAGACTCCCGATCGTGCAGGCGATGATCATGGCCACCACCACCAAGGAGCGCGAGAAAGAGCTCGCCAGGCTGCTTCCCATCCAGCGCGGCGACTTCGAGGGCATCTTCAAGGAGATGGCCGGCCTGCCGGTGATCATCCGGCTCATCGACCCGCCGCTGCACGAGTTCCTGCCGAGCCTCGAGGAGCTGATCCGCGAGACGACGCACCTCAAGGACACGGGCGAGAACCCGCCGCTCCTTGCGGAGCGGGAGAAGGTCCTGGCTCGAGTCGAGGAGCTGCACGAGGCCAACCCGATGCTGGGTTTGCGAGGCGTGCGGCTTTCGATCCTCTATCCCGAGATCACGCGCATGCAGGTGCGGGCGATCATGGAGGCGGCCTGCAACCTGCGCAAGCGCAAGGTCGACGCGCGGCCGGAGATCATGATCCCGCTCGCCGGCACGGTGGCCGAGCTGCGCGCGGTCCACGCGGAGCTGAAGCCGGTCGCCGAGGCGGTGCAGAAAG
>VBJE01000076.1:356-16416 GCA_005879675.1 Chloroflexota bacterium | reverse complement strand
CCGCGATCCGGTAAGGGCCCGCGACCCCGGTCGAGCTGTTGCCCTGGCGATCGAGGAGGGGGAGGCCCACGCCAAACATGACCACCTTGAGCTGTGCGAACCTCTGTGGGTTTGGTGCCCTGGCCTCGCCATTCAGAACGTCCGCGTCGGTCACATGCCAGACCGTTGCGGTCGTCAGGTCGACCGGTCCCGACCTGGAGGCGCTGGCCGAGGCTGAGCAGCCGCCGGTCACTCGCGCCTGTCCCGCGAGCGGGGTGACCACGAGACTGACCAACACGATCAGGCACGTGAACGACGCGCGGATGATCACCGCCCGGCCGGAACCGACTCCCGGGCGAGGCGGCGCCGCTGCCAGAGCATGGCTGCCCCGAGCGCGATCAGGGCGAGCAGGAACGGGACCAGGATCGGCGCCAGCGATGCCGCGAGCGTCAGCGCCGTCGAGGCTGTGTCCTCCAGCAAGGAGAGCGGCGGGCCCATCAGGACCACGTTCGCCACCGGCCTGACAGCAGCCCGCGCGACGTGCACCGTCGAGGAGACGCCGGCGCCGGCCAGCAGACTCACGATCACCGCGAGGCCCGGGTTCACGTCGGTGATGGCCCCGGTCTGGGACGCGAACAGGATCGCCCCCGAGGCTGCGGCGACCGGCAGCATCACCGCGTGGCCGACGGTGTCTAGGGCGGGCACCTTGTCGATCGCGAACTCGACCACGGCCAGCGCGATCAGCCCATAGAAGGCGACGTCCGAGGCCAGGGCGTCATACGGCGACGCCAGGTGTATGAGGCCCACCCTGGCGAGCAGGCTCACGATGAGGAGCGGCAGGGACGCGTTGAGGCCGCTCGCGCCGGCGAGGCCGAACGCGGCCGGTAGAGCCAGCAGGGCGGGGTTCAATTCAACTCTGTTCTACCACGAGCCCCACCCCCCGGCTGCGCCGGGTACTTCCCCACAAGTGGGGAAGAGCCTATTCCCGGGCGACGATCTCCGCCGGCTCCCGCTCCGTGTCGCGCACGTGTCCGGGCCGGAGGATCTGGTAGAGCACGATCGCGCCCAGGGCGCCCAGGGCCAGGTTGTTGAGCTCGAAGTCCCCAAACTTCACGTCGGCGCCGCCGGCGGCGAGGATCAACGGGATCGCCGCCACCGCAAGGTTGGCGCGCTTCCCGAAGTCGACCCGGCCGTCGACCCAGATCTTGGCCCCGATCACGGCGATGAGCCCGAACAGGTAGAGCTCGATCCCACCGATGACGCTGCTCGGGATGCTGCTCACCAGCGCGCCGAACTTGGGGATGAAGCCGAGCAGGATGGCCGCGACCGCCGCGACGACGAAGATCATGATCGAGAAGACGCGCGTCACACCCATGACGCCGATGTTCTCCGCGTACGTCGTCTCGCCCGTGCCGCCGAAAAGGCCGCTGATGGTCGTGGCGATGCCGTCGCCCATGAATGTGCGGCCGAGAAGGGGGCTGAGGTCGCGCTTCATGATGCCGCTGATCGCGAACACGTGGCCCGCGTTCTCGGCAACGAGGATCAGGGGGATGAACCAGAAGAGGCTGAACTGCCGCACCGGGTCGCCGAAGCTCGGGAACGCAAACGCGGGCAGACCAATCCAGTCGGCCTTTTGCACACCGGCGAAGCTGATGTGGCAGGCGGAATTGGCGGCCTGGCACGCGGGATCGAACAGCGAGACGAGATACCCGACGACAACGGCGAACAGAACTGGGAGCAGCCGGGGAAAGCCGCGCAGGTAAACGCTGACGAGGACCGCGGTGAGGACGGTGATGGTCGCGGTGAGCAGGTCGCCCTTGTAGTTGTTCCAGGCGGCGCCGGCGAGCGCGAGCCCGATCACTGCTACCACTGTGCCGGTGACGACCGGCGGGAGCAGGAAGCGGATCGCGTTGATGCCCACGAAGTGGACGACGACGCCGATCAGGAAGTAGATCACCCCGGCGATCACGATCCCGCCGTACGCGAGGTCGTGGTGACTGGTGCTCCCGCCCTGGATCGCGAGCACTGCGCCGAGGAACGAGAAGGAAGACCCGAGGTAGCTCGGAACCTTGCGGCCGGTGACCGCGAGGAAGACCAGGGTGGCGACGCCGCTGAAGAAGATCACGGTGTTCGGGTTGAAGCCGAGGATCAGGGGCACCAGCACCGTGGCGCCGAACATGGCCATCACGTGCTGCAGGCCCATGAGGATGGTCTGCGGCCACGCCAGCCGATCCTCCGGATAGACGACGTCTCGCTCTCGGGCGCCCGTTGCCACCGCCATCAGCGCTACCCCTCCAATACGCCCGGCCCACCCGGGCCCGGCGCTAAGGTAAGCCCCCCATGTGGGCTTTGCAAGATGCCCGCCTCGCCGACGGTTCCACCGCCGACGTGGTTGTGGAGGGCGACCGGATCGCCCAGGTTGGGCCGGGCGCCGCGGGTGGGGTTCCCGACGCGATCGACTGCGCGGGCAAGCTGCTCCTCCCCACCTTCATCGACGCGCACGTGCACCTCGACAAGGTCCTCATCCGGGACGAGCTGCGGGAGCATGACGGGACGCTGGCCGGCGCCATCGGCGCCATCCATGAGCGCAAGCGCAGGTACACGGCGGAGGACGTTCGCGCCCGGGCCCGAGCGGTCATCGAGGAGTCGGTGCGCCTGGGCACGACCCGGCTGCGGTCGCACGTCGACGTCGACACCATCGGCGGCCTGACGCCCCTGGACGGCGTGCTGGCGGCGGCCGCGGACTGCTCCGGGATCGCAGAGGTGCAGACGATCGCGTTTCCGCAGGAGGGTCTGCTACGCGATCCAGGCGCGTACGCGCTGATGGAGGCGGCCGTCGAGGCCGGGGCGGACGTGGTGGGCGGCATGCCGCACTGGGAGGTGGACGAGGCGTCGCAGCGCGAGCACGTGCGGCTGTGCTTCGAGCTCGCCGAGCGCTTCGACCGCGACCTCGACATGCACGTGGACGAGACCGACGACGGCGGCGTGCGGACGCTGGAGATGGTCGCCGACGAGGCGCTCGCGCGCGGGTTTGCCGGCCGGGTATGCGCTGGACATGTGTGCTCGCTCGCGGCCGCAGACCACGAGTACGCGGAGCGGGTGATCGAGAAATGCCGGCGGGCGGAGATCTCGATCGCCGCCAACCCCGTCACCAACCTGGTGCTGCAGGGGCGCGGCGACCGGGGCCTGGTCCGCCGCGGCACCACGCGGATCGGCGAGCTCCGCGCCGCGGGGGTCAACGTGCTGTTCGGGCAGGACTGCGTCAACGACGGCTTCTATCCATTCGGGCGCGGCTCGATGCTGGAGGTCGCGCTCATCTCCGCACACGCGGCGCACCTGACGACGCGTGCCGACCTGGACTTTGCGCTCCGCGCTATCACTGACGCCCCGGCGAGGGCGATGCGGCTGACGGACTATGGCCTGCGTCCGGGAGTCCGCGCCGACCTGCAGCTCCTTCCCGCGCCGTCGTGGAGCGAAGCCTTGCGGCTGCAGCCGATGCCGGAGAAGGTGTGGTTCCGGGGGCGGCTGGTGGCCGAGAGCTCGGTGCAGTCCGTGCTGCACCGCTGACAGGACTGCGGACTGCCCCATCCCCCGCCTGCGGCGGGTACTTCCCCATAAATGGGGAAGAGCCACCTGTAATTAGTCCAGGCGGCGCGGGTCTTCGGCCTTGGTCAGCGGCCGGTCGAGGCGAACGCGCACCTGGCTCAGGTGGATTTTGTAGGGCACGCCAGGCGCGCGAAATCCGGCCGCCAGGTGCTTGTTGTCGCAGAACGGCTTGTGCTCAGAGTGGCCGCACCGGCACAAGGTCGCGCGCGGCAGAGTCTCCACGGTCCCGTCCTCGCGCGCGACGGTGATCGCGCCGGTCACCAGAAGCGGACCGTCGCGAACGGGAACGACCTTCGTCTCTCCGGCGCGCGACTCCTGCGCCCCACCATCCAGGCGCCTGTACAGCAGGGCGCCGCTCGGGCATCGCTCCACCACCTGGGCCACGACCTCCGCCTCGCCTGCATCCGGCAGCACCCAGGGCCGGCGATCGAGCTGGAACACGCTGGTGTCGCCGCGCAGGCATTCGCCGATGTGGACGCACAGGTCCAGGTCGAAGCTCACCTCGACGTCGCGGCCGCGGTAGACCTTCCTCATTCAGCCAACACTAGACTCTCTCTTGCATGCCAGAGGTGCTTGCTTCCGCGCCGCGCGCACGCGGTTCGAGGCGCTCGCCCGGCCGGGCGATGATCTCGTCCGAGCGCATCGGCAAGCGCGTCCGCCTGCTCGGCCACGAGATCTCCGAGGTGTATGCCGGCAGCGAGACGCCTCTCGTGCTCGTCGCCATCCTCAAGGGCGCGACTGTCTTCGCCGCCGACCTCCTGCGCAGCCTCTCCATCCCCGCCGAGCTGGAGTTCGTGCGCGCCGCGAGCTATGGCGGGGGCACGAAGACCACGGGGCGGGTGAAGATCGCGCACATGGTCGAGGGCTCGCTCGAGGGACGCCACGTCCTGCTGGTCGAGGACATCGTCGACTCCGGCCGAACCATTGACACAATCCTCAAGCGGTTCCGGCGCATGAAGCCGGCCTCGCTCAGAGTCGCCGCCCTGCTCGACCGGCCGGCCCGGCGCGAGGTCGACGTCAAGATCGACTTCACCGGCTTTGTCATCCCCGACCGCTTCGTCATCGGCTACGGGCTCGACTACGCAGGCCTCTATCGAGAGCTTCCGGGAATCTACTCGCTTAGTTAGCTAGCCCTTGAAGGTGGACGGCGCTCCTGGCGGAAGGTAGGGCCTGGGATCCACCGGCCTCTGGTTGACCCGCAGCTCGAAGTGGAGATGGGCGCCGGTCGAGTTGCCGGTCGACCCCTCGAGTCCGACGGCCGTGCCCTGGTTCACCACCTGGCCGACCTTGACCAGAGCCGTCGACAGGTGGCCGTACAGCGTGTCCAACCCGCCGGCGTGCGCGATCACGACATAGTTGCCGTAGCCGCTGGACGAGCTGCCGACCAGCGCCACGACGCCGTCGTCGGCGGCGAGGACCGGTGATCCGAACGGTTCGACGAGGTCGATGCCCGTATGGAAGTGCGCATAGCTGCCGTACGGCGGCTCGAACGGGAGGGTCGTCGGCCCGAAAGGCTGCGAGACCTGCGCGTTCGGCTCGGGCCAGATGAATCGATATCTGGTCGAGTGGCCGGCGCTGGTGGGGATCTGGCCGACGTTGTTGGACTGAAGCCAGAGCTGAAGCTGTGCCCACACCGACTGCATGGCCGCGGCGATGATCGCGTCCTGCTGCTGCTGCAGCATGTCGGCCACGGCCTGCGACAGCTGCGTGGACTGCCTGTTTAGTCTTGCCAGCTCGTACCGCGTTTCGGCGATCTTCTGCTCGAGCTGCGCCGCCGACTTTTCCTGCTGCGCCTGGAGGCTGCGCAGCTGCGATAGCTGAGCGCTCAGCAGGTTGCGCTGAGCCACCTGCTCATCACGGGCAGCCTGTTCCTTCCGTCTTTCCTCCTGCAGCGCGACGAGGTCGCTCGCCAGCGACGTCTTGATCTCGGAGGCGCGAGAACCGGCGACATTGAGGTCGGCGACGCGCGTGAACAGGTCGCTGAGGCTCTGCGATTGCGCCAGCACGACGAGCACCGAGCCGGGCGACTCATAGACTGCTCGCGCGAGCTGCCGAAGCTGCGCGCGCTCGGTCTCGATGCGGTGGGCGAGCATCGCCTCGCGGCGCTGGGCGTCCGCGATCTGCTGCTCCAGGTCGGCGATCCTGGCGTTGACGTCGCTTATCTGTCGCTGCACCTGCGCCTGCTGAGCGGCGTTGGCCTGCAGGGACTGCTGGAGCTGCTGTTGGGCGGCCAGCGCATCGGCCAGGTTGCTCCCGAGCTGGGCGCGAACCTGCGCGATGATCGCGAGCTGCTGCTGCGGGTCTGAGGGCGAGCTCCCTGCCGTGACCGCGGCCCGATCCGCGCTCAGCAGTAAGAAAGCCAGCGCGAGGGCGACGACGAGCGCTCTCACGATTCCATGTGCCTGCGCAGGCTCAACAGCGACGACCCCGAGCCGAGCCCGGTGCCTGCCAGGAGGACGATCGCCGCCGCGAGCGCCGCAACCGTCGCCGTGATACCCGGCGCGAACTGCATCAGGCTCCCGGAGCCAGAGGCCACCGCGGCCATCGCAAGGCCGAACGTGATGAGGCCCGCCGCGGCGCCTGCCACAGCGCCCGTGATGGCGCCCTCGACGACGAACGGGCCGCGCACCATCCAGCGAGGCGCGCCAACCAGCTGCATGATCGCGATCTCGTCGCGGCGAGCGTGGATGGCCGCCTTGATGCTGTTCATCGTCACGGCCACGGCGACGAATCCGAGCATGCCGATGAACGCGAATCCGGCCACGGCGATCCCGAAGAGGACGACCTGTATCCGCTGGTACGCGCCTCTGTCGTAGGACGTCGGATAGGCAGGGTCGACGACGCTCTCATACCGGACCAGGGAAACGGGTTGCTCTCCGTGGCATCGGCCAGCTGGGGCAGCCCCGGCATCCGCTGAGCGCGAGCGAGCGCCTCCTCCTTGGACACGTAGGTGACGCTGTCGACGCGGGGATCGCTCGCAAGACGGGTTTCGAGCGCGAACAGGTCCGAGCCGTCGGCGTCGTCGCGGAGGTAGACGTGGAGGAGCGACGCCTGGCCGGCCTCGATCTCCTCCAGGTTGTGCAGCGTGAACCCGGTCAGGCCGACGAGGCCCGACATGATCAGAAGCACCGTCATCGAGACGAGCGCCGGACCGGTGCTGCCAACATTGCGAGCCCAGTTCCGAGCAGCACCTCCGAAGAGATAGCGCACCAGGTTCGAGGCGACGGTGAGAACCACGCGGCGGCGAAGGAAATGGGGTGTCACGACGTTGCCAGCCATGCCATCCTCCCCGTCTGGCCGGCCGGCTGATCCCTCACCAGCCGTCCCTGCACGAGGGTCAGCACGCGGCGGTTGAGCCGGGTCACGATCTCGACGTTGTGGGTCGCCACGAGCACGGCCGTACCCCACGCCGCGATGTCCTCGAAGAGATCCATGATCTCCCACGCTGTGTCCTGGTCCAGGTTTCCCGTCGGCTCGTCGGCGATGAGCACGGGAGGCTGAGCGACCACCGCGCGCGCGATCGCGACGCGCTGCTGCTGGCCACCCGAAAGCTGGTGGGGAAAGGCGTTGCCGCGATCGCCCAACCCGACCGCCTCGAGGGCGTCCAGGGAGCGCTCACGGGCCTGTTCGTCCGACAGCCGCAGGTCGGCGACCTGGAGCGCGAAGGCGACGTTCTCGATCGCGGTCAGGCGAGGTAGGAGCTTGTAGTCCTGAAAGACGACCCCCACCCGGCGTCGAAGCTCGGCAATCCGGGAGGGCTTCAGCAGGTGGGCCGCGATGCCTGCGACCCACATCTCGCCGGCGGTCGGTCGAACCTCGCGGTTGATCAGCCTCAGGAGTGTCGTCTTGCCGGCTCCGCTGGGGCCGACCAGGAATGTCAGCTCCCCCGGACGTAGGGCGAAGTGGATGTCGTCGACGGCAAGCCGGGATCCATACGAGCGGCTGACTGCGGCCGCCTCCACGATCGGGCGCACTTCGACGATGGGGCGCACTTGTCCTTCATCGCTAACGGCAGGGCCGCTGGAACCCTGCGAAGTCCGCCGGCTACGGGGTCAGGTGGCGGGCTTTGGCGCGGGTTTCAGGAAGTCGACAAGCTCCTCCCGGTCGTCCCACATCACGGTCGTTCGCTCGGGCTCGGTGCGGGCGACGATCTTGCCGCCGCGCAGCACCAGCTTGCGCGGGGCGATCAGCCGGATCGCGTCCATCTCGCTCGGCGCCGCGAAGGCGCAGACGTCGGCGCGGCATCCCGGCAGGAGGCCATAGTGCTCGAGGCCCAGGGCGCTCGCCGGGTTCCACGTGATCATGTCCATCAGCGTCCGCAGCTCGCCGTGCCCGGACATCTGGCCGTAGTGCGCCAGCACGAAGGCCGACTGCAGAGGATCGCCGTATCCCAGCGGATACCACGGGTCCATCACCGAGTCATGGCCGATGCAGACGTTCACACCCGCCGACAGCAGCTCCTTCACCCGCGTGTGACCGCGCCGGATCGGGTAGCTGTCGAACCGGCCCTGCAGCGTCGCGTTGTCGAGCGGGTTCGTGACCATGTGCATGTTCGCGCGCTTCAGGTTGTTGATGAGCCGGTAGGCGTAGGCGTTGTTGTACGAGTGCATCGCCGTGGTGTGCGAGGCGGTCACGCGCCCGCCCATGCCGAGGCGGATCGTCTCCGCGGCCATCACCTCGACGAACCGCGAGTGGTCGTCGTCCGTCTCGTCGCAGTGGATGTCCACGCGCAGGCCCTTGTTGGAGGCGAGCGCGAACGCGAACTTCACCGAGTCGACGCCGTACTCGCGCGTGAGCTCGAAGTGCGGGATGGCCCCGACCACGTCGACGCCGAGGTCGACCGCCTTGCGCATCAGGTCCTGCCCGCCGTCGAAGGACATGATGCCCTGCTGCGGAAAGGCGACCAGCTGGAGGTACATCTGGTCGCCGATCTCCTTGCGCAGCTCGACCAGGGCGCGGACCGCGCGCAGCTCGGGGTCGCAGACGTCGACGTGGCTGCGCACGAACTGGACGCCGTTGGCGAGCTGCCACCGGAGGACGGTGCGCACGCGCTGCTTCACGTCGTCCACGGTCAGGCTCTTCACGCGCTCGGACCAGATGGCGATCCCCTCGAAGAGCGACCCGGTTTCGTTGTGCCGCGGCTCGCCGACGGTCAGGACGGCGTCGAGGTGGATGTGCGGCTCAACCAGGGCAGGCGTCACGAGCGCCCCGGCGAGGTCGATGGTCTGCTGGGCCTCGGGCTCCAGCTCGCTGATGAGCCCGTCCTTGATGCCGATGTCGCGGGTCTCCATCTCGCCTGGGAGGCGGGCGCCGCGGAGGAGCAAATCGAGCATTCGACGGAATCCTAATTGACGCTTAAACTTCGGGCGTATTTCCGGCGGTCGTCCTTAGGGAGGGGAAGCGCCTATGCAAACGGTCCAGGACGTAGAGCAGCACGTACCGGTTCGGGAGGGCGAGTACGGGGAGAGGGTCGCCACCGTCGAGCCGGGCGGCGTCGAATACATCTCGCTCAAGGAGCGTCACGGGAAGCCGATCGATCTCTTCTGGACGTGGCTGTCACCGAACCTCGAGTTCGCCACGGTCTTCGTCGGCGTCCTCGGCGTCGCCGTCTTTGGTCTCAGCTTCTGGCAGACCGCGCTCGCCATCGTCCTGGGCAGCGCGCTGGGCTCGCTCACCCACTACGTCCTTTCATCGTGGGGGCCCAAGTTCGGCGTGCCCATGATGGTCGAGAGCCGCGGGGCCTTCGGCTTTCTAGGCAACATCCTGCCCGCTGGCCTGAACGCCTTCACGGGCACGATCGGCTGGTTCATCGTCAACAGCGTCAGCGGCGCGTTCGCCCTCCAGGCACTCGCAGGACTGATCAACGTCAACCTACATTTCGCGATCGCCTTCCTCATCATCGTGGTGGCGCAGGTGGCGATCGCGACCCTCGGCCACAACTTCATCCACGTCTTCGAGCGCTGGGCGCTACCGCTTCTGGGCATCGTGTTCGCGCTCGCCACGATCTTCATATTCAGCAAGGCGAACTTCGGCTTCGCCGCCAAGCCGATCCCTGTGGTCGGCGAGTTCGGCGGGTTCATGCTGCTGTTCACCGCGACCTTCGGCTACGCGGCGGGCTGGAACCCGTACGCTGCCGACTACACGCGCTACCTGCCGCCGACCGTCAACCGCGCCATGGTCCGCTGGCGACGGTTGCCGGCACCAAGTGGGGCCCGACCGATATCCCCACAGTGCAGCTCCACGTGGCGATGCCCGACCTCCTCTACTACTTGACCCTGCTGTGCATCGCGGTCGGCGCGGTCTGCGCCAACGCGATCAACATCTACAGCGGCACCATGTCGCTCGTCGCGCTCGGCATCCGCGAGATGGGCCTCACGCTTCGTCAGCGGCGCGCGCTTCTTGCCGTGACTGCCGGCGTGTTGGGGTACATCATCGGTCTGGTCGGCCAGGCCAACGTCGGTCCGGGCAGCAAGTACGAGTACTTCCTGCTCCTGATCAGCTACTGGATCGGCCCATGGCTCGCGGTGGTGCTGACCGACTACTGGATGCGCCGTGGCGACTACGGCGACGAAAGCATCTTCTACGACACCAAGTACCAGCGCTGGCAGGGTGTTGCCGCGATGGGCATCGGCCTTGTCGTGTCCGTCTTCCTCTTTGCGAACGTGTTCTCGATCTATACGGGCAAGGTGCCCGAGGCATACCCGCAGATCGGCGATATCACGTTCATCGTCGGCTTCGTCCTCACGGGGGCTCTCTACTACGTGTTCAACATGATGTCGCGACGGGCGCCGAGTCCCGCCGGGGTGGCCGGCTCCCGAGCCTAGAGTCAGATTTCCTCGTGGCGCCGTCGCCTACGCGGGCGGCGGCGCTACTTTTATGTCCGGCATGGACGTGGAGATCAAGGTCGGCAACCTGCGGTTCGTGGCCCGGCTCGAGACCGAGGCGGCGCCCAAGTCCTGCCATGCGTTCCAGAACATGCTGCCGCTCGAGGCGCAGCTGATCCAGGCGCGCTGGAGCGGCGAGGCGGCCTGGATCCCCTTCGGCGAGCTCGACCTCGGTCTCGGCTACGAGAACGCGACGAGCCACCCCGCGCCCGGCCAGCTGCTCCTCTACCCGGGTGGCATGAGCGAGACCGAGATCCTGTTTCCGTACGGTGCGACCCTCTTCGGCAGCAGGATGGGCCAGCTGGCGGGCAACCACTTCGCCACCATCTATGAAGGCGACGACCGCTTGAAAGACCTTGGCGAGCTCGTGCTCTGGAGGGGCGCGCAGGAGATCAGCTTCACGGCGATCGAATGACGGACGCCGCGACAGTCATGCAGCGCTGCGACGTGCTCGCCGCCTGCACCGATGAGCCCGGCTCGATCACCCGTCCATTCGCCTCCGACGCGATGCGCCGCGCCCACCAGTACGTGCGCGAGTGGATGCGCGAGGCAGGCATGTCGGTCAGCCGGGACAACGTGGGCAACCTGCGCGCGCGCCACGAGGGCGAAGGCGGCTCGACCCTGCTGCTGGGCTCGCACCTGGACTCGGTCCGCAACGCCGGCCGCTACGACGGTCCGCTCGGTGTCATGGTCGCGATCGCGGCCGTGCAGCGGCTGCACGACGGGGGCAGGCGACTCCCCTTCGCGATCGAGGTCCTGGCCTTCGCCGACGAGGAGGGGCTACGGTTCGGGACCACCTACCTTGGTAGCCGCGCGTTCGCGGGCACGTTCGACGCTCACGACCTGGAACGTGTCGACGCCGCTGGCGTGACCATGGCCGACGCGATACGGGGTTTCGGCGGCGACCCGGCCAGGATCGCGGACGACCGGCGTTCGCATGACGGCCTGCTCGGATATGTCGAGGTGCACATCGAGCAGGGTCCCGTGCTCGAGGCGAGGGGGCTGCCGGTCGGCGTCGTCTCGGCGATCGCGGGCCAGAGCCGGGTCGAGCTCCAGTTCACGGGCGAGGCCGGCCACGCCGGCACGGTGCCGATGGACCGGCGCCGGGACGCGCTCCCCGCCGCGTCGGAGGTCGTGCTCGCGGCCGAGGCCGCGGCAACGACCCAGGAGGGCCTGGTCGCGACCGTCGGCAAGCTGCAGGTCGAGCCGGGCGTGGCCAACGTGATCCCCGCTTCGGCGACCTTCACGCTTGACGTGCGGCACGCGCAGGATGCGGTCCGCGCCCGCGTCACCGAAGCTCTGCTGTCCCGCGCGCGGGACATCGGCAAGCGTCGCAAGCTCGCCATGGAGGCCCGCTCGATAGGTGAGAACGCCGCCGTCCACTGCGCGCCGCGGCTCGTCACGCTGCTCAGCCAGGCGATCAAAGACCGCGGCCAGCGAGCGGTCGAGCTCACCAGCGGCGCCGGGCACGACGCGGTCGTCATGTCGTCGATGACGGACGTCGGCATGCTCTTCGTCCGGTGCAAGGGCGGGGTGAGCCACAACCCCGCGGAGTCGGTGACCGCGGCGGACGTGGGCGTTGCCGTCGACGTGCTCGCCCGCTTTCTCGAGCTGCTGGCCCGGAAATGATCATCCGCGGCGGCACCGTGGTCACCGCACGCGGCGTGGAGAAGGCGGACATCGTCGTCAACCGGGGCCACATCGCGGAGGTCGGGCGCGATCTCGAGGGCTACGGCCAGGTGATCGACGCCGCCGGGCTGCACGTGTTTCCGGGCGGGATCGACTCGCACGTCCACTTCAACGAGCCGGGACGGAGCGAGTGGGAGACGATCGCCGACGGCTCGGCGGCGCTTGCGGCGGGCGGCTATACCGCGTTCATCGACATGCCGCTGAACAGCCTTCCCGTGACCACGACCGTCGAGGCGTTCGACCTGAAGCTGGCGTCGATGAGGCGGTCGGCGAAGGTCGACTATGGGTTGTGGGCGGGTCTCGTGCCCGGCAACACAGATCAGCTGGCGCCCCTTGTCGCACGCGGCGCGATGGGTTTCAAGGCGTTCATGTGCGCGAGCGGCATCGACGAATTCCCTCCCTGCAGCCTCGACATCCTGCGCGAGGGCATGGCGAAGATCGCGGGGCTCGGCTCGATCCTGCTCGTCCACGCGGAGTCGCGGGCCTCACTGACAGATCCACGCGGCCCTGGTGCGGACGATTTCCTCGCCTCGCGCCCCCCGGGCGCGGAGATCGAGGCGATCGGCGAGCTGATCTCGCTCGCCCGCGATACCGGCTGTCGCACGCACGTCGTGCATGTCAGCACGGTGCAGGGCATGACGATGATCGCGGAGGCGCAGCTGCGCGGCGTCGACGTGAGCGGCGAGACGTGCCCGCATTACCTGCTGTACTCGGAGAACGATCTCGAGCGCCTTGGCGGAATGGGCAAATGCGCGCCGCCGTTCCGCAGCGCCGGCAACCGCGACGACCTTCGCGCCATGCTCGCCGCGGGCGAGGTCGAGATGGTCGTGTCGGACCACTCGCCGAGCACCCTCGGGCTGAAGCAGGGCGACGACTTCCGCGCCATCTGGGGCGGCATCTCCGGGTGCCAGTCGACGCGGCGGCTGCTGCTGGCGCAGGATGGCCTCGAGCTGCGCGTCGTCGCTGCCGTGACGGCGACCAGGATCGCCGAGCGGTTCGGGATCAAGGACAAGGGCGACATCGCGCCTGGCTTCGACGCGGACCTGTGGCTGGTGGACCTGGGCAGCACGGACGTCGTCAGGCGCGACGATCTTCTCTACCGGAACAGGTTCAGCGTCCACGAAGGGCAGAAGGTCCGCGGCCGGACGGTGAAAACGCTGGTCCGGGGCGTGGACGCGGGCAAGGGGGAACCTATCCGGCGAGGCGAGCGCTCGTAACCGCGATCTCGCGCGCGATCTCCTCCTCGTCCGCGGTCAGCAGCCTTCCCTCCCTGACCACCGCGCGCCCGTCGACGACGACGGTCTGCGCCCGCACCGGCGGCGCCAGCGCCATTCCCGCGAGAAGGTCTTTGATCCCCGCGTGCGCCAGGTCGTCGACCCGGAAGCAGGCGACGTCCGCGCACATCCCTGGGTTGAGCTCGCCGCAGTCCTCGCGCCCCAGGCAGTCCGCCCCGCCGCGCGTGGCGAGCCGCCAGGCGGTGCGAGCGTCCAGCGCCTGCGGCGAAGCGTTGCGCACGCGGGCCAGGAGCAGGGCCTGGTGCGCCTCCATCGCGAGGTTGGCGTCCTCGTTGCTCGCGGCGCCGTCCACGCCCAGGCCCACGCGCGCTCCCGCGCGCACGAGGTCCTCCACCCGGCACGTCCCCGCGCCAAGGCGCATGTTGCTCGATGGGCAGTGCGCGACGCCGGTCTTCACCTCGGCGACGCGGTCGACCTCGGCGTCGTTGAGGTGGATGGCGTGCGCGTACCAGACGTCGTCGCCGGTCCACCCGAGGTCCTCCATCAGCTCGTAGGGCCGCTTGCCGAACTTCTCGACGCAGAACCTCTCCTCGTCGATGGTCTCGGCGAGGTGCGTGTGCAGGCGAACGGCATGCCTGCGCGCGAGCACCGCGGAGTCGCGCATCAATTGCGGCGTGACGGAGAACGGCGAGCACGGCGCGACGACCACGCGGCACATCGAGCCGGGCTTCGGGTCGTGATGGCGGCGGATCATCTCCTCGGTGTGGGCGAGGATCGCGTCCTCCTCCTCGACCACGCTGTCCGGGGGCAGCCCGCCCCGCGACTCGCCGAGCGACATCGAGCCGCGGCATGGATGAAAGCGCAGCCCGAGCTCGCGCGCCGTTTCCACGAGCGCCTCGAAGATGCCCTCGCGACCGTGCGGGAACACATAGTGGTGGTCGGTCGAGAGCGTGCAGCCCGACAGAAGAAGCCGCGCCATGGCGGCGCGGGCCGCGACGCGCACGACGTCCGCGTCGATGCGCGCCCACACCGGGTACAGCGCGCGCAGCCACTCGAACAGCGTCCCGTCCGGGACGTAGCCCCGCGTCGCCCACTGGTACATGTGGTCGTGGGCGTTGACCAGGCCGGGCATGGCGACGCAGTTGGGCTCGTCGATGACCTCGTCGGCGCGCGGGGCGGGGCCGGACCCGACCTCGGCGATGACGCCGTCGCGCGCGAGCAGCCAGCCGTTCTCGATCTCGCGGCTGCCCGTCCACAGCAGCCCGGCTTTGATCAGCAGCGTCAAAGCGTCAGGTCGTGCGGCCGCACCGGGACGCGCCTGACCTCGCGCCCGGTCGCGGCCCGGATCGCGGCCACGATCGCGGGGCCGGAGGAGATGGTCGGGGGCTCGCCGACGCCCTTCAGGCCGTACGGGGAGTTGGGGTCGCCGAGCTCGAGGATGTCCATCTTCACGGGCGGCATGTCGAGGATCGTGGGCAGCAGGTAGTCGGTGAAGGACGCGTTGCGGATGACCCCGTCCTTGACCTGGATCTCCTCCATCACCGCCAGGCCGAGACCCTGCGCCGCCCCACCCTCGAGCTGGCCCTGGACGGCGAGGGGGTTGATCGCCCTGCCCACGTCCTGGGCGGTGGCGAGCTCGACGACCTTGACCAGGCCGAGCTCGGTGTCGACGTCCACGACGGCCCGGTGGGCGGCGAAGGCGAACTGCATGTGCGCGTTCGACTGGCCGGTCTCGGGGTCGAGGTGCTGGGTGCGGCGAGGGCGGAACTCGCGCGTCTCCTCGATGACCGCGTCTCCGAGCAGCGTGGCGAGGGAGACGATCTCCTTGCCGTCGGCGCCGATCACAGAGTCGTCTTCGATGCGCAGCTCGCGGGCGGGATGGAGCTCTGACTCGGCGAGGTCGAGGACCCGCTGGCAGACCGCTTCGGAGGCGACCTTGACGGCGCCGCCGGTGATGTAGGTCTGGCGCGACGCGGAGGACGATCCCGCAGAGCCGACGCGCGTGTCGGCGTTGAGGACGACGATGTCGTTGACGCCGAGGGCGCTGCCCGCGATCTGGGCCTGGACCAGGACGTTGCCCTGCCCCACCTCGGCCGCCGCGGTGTGGACCTCGACGCGCGGCTTGCCGTCGTGGACGAAGAGGCGGACGCGGGCGGTGGAGTAGTCGTCGAAGCCTTCGGAGTAGCCAATGTTCTTGAAGCCGGCGGCGTAGCCCACGCCGCGCTTGACGCCCTCGCCGTGGGTGGTGTTCGAGACGCCGCCGGGCAGGGATAGCAGATCAAGCCCCTCTCCCCGACCCTCTCCCCGATGGGGAGAGGGGGCTGGAAACGCTCGCACTCGTCGGAGGAGCTCCGCTACCGGGACGGGGCCGTCGATGGCCTGGCCGGTGATCACCTCGTCGCCGGATTCGAGGGCGTTCCGGATCCGGAGCTCGACCGGATCCATCCCGAGCGCCGCGGCGAGCTTGTCCATCTGCGCCTCGTGCGCGTAGCAGTTCTGGACAGAGCCGAACCCGCGCATCGCCCCGCAGGGCGGGTTGTTGGTGTACACGACCAGGCCGTCGATCGTGGCGTTCGGGCATCGATACGGCCCGACCGAGAAGCAGGTCGCGTTCGCGATCACGGCGGTCGAGCTCGAGGCGTATGCGCCGCCGTCGAGCACGATGCG
>VBJE01000076.1:0-326 GCA_005879675.1 Chloroflexota bacterium | reverse complement strand
GTGGCGGTGCACGTGGCCGACGAAGGACTCGGGCCGCGAGTACGAGATCTTCACGGGCCGACCCGTCTTCAGCGCGAGCATGCACGCGTGCGCCTGCATCGACAGGTCCTCGCGCGCGCCGAAGGCGCCGCCGATGCCGGCCATCGTCAGTCGCACCTTCTCCTTTGGCAGCCCGAGGACGTTCGCCAGCTGCTGCTGGTCGACGTGCAGCCACTGGGTCGCGATGTGCAGGTCCACGCCTCCCTCGCCATCCGGGATCGCGAGCCCCGACTCGGGCCCGAGCGGCGCCTGGTCCTGCATGCCGATCTCGTACTCACCGGTGACGA
>VBJE01000075.1 GCA_005879675.1 Chloroflexota bacterium | reverse complement strand
GGCGTGGCCGAGCACCTCCTGCACCAGGCGCACGTCACCGCCCGTCACCTCGAGCAGCGTCGTCGCCGCCGTGTGCCTTGCGACGTGGGGCGACTTGAACGACCACGCCCCGACCGCCTGGCGGATCTGCTTGACGACGTAGCGCGCGCCAGCGGGCGTCAACCGGCGCTCGCGGTCGTCGCCGGCCGAGCGGTCGAAGTTGATGAACATCGCGAGGCACGCGTCTTCGCGCGCGGTGAGGTAGTCCTCCATCGCGCCGCGGGCGTCCGCGGTCAGATAGACACTGCGCTGCTTGGAGCCCTTGCCCGTGACGACGAGGCGAATGCCCGACCGAGGAAAGTCGGTCCGGTCCAGCGCCAGCGCCTCCGAGATCCGGCAACCGGTGCTGACCAGGAAGTGGACGAGAGCGCGGTCTCGTTTCTCGAGCAGCGTCGCGCTGGGCAGCGCGTTGAGCAGGCGCGTCAGCTCGTCGGGATCGATGGGTTTGGGCAGTCGCTGCTCGAGCCTGGGGAGCGTGATTCCGTTGGAGAGGTCCTGGTCGATCAAGCCTTCGCGTGCGATCCATCGCAGCCACGACCGGATCGCGACCAGGGCCCGCGCGCGCGAGGCCGGGCTCTTCAGTCGCCCCGCGAGATGACGCTGATACGCCCTCAGGTCCTCATGCCTGAGGCCGGTGACGTCAAGAGAATGGCCGTGCTCGGCGAGAAATCCGAGCAGCCTGCGAATCTCGGCGTCATAAGCGCGCACCGTGTTCGGGCTGCGGTTGGCCTCGAGCTGAAGCCAGCCGACGTATTCATGAGCAGCGGCCTGCAGGGCGAGTGGCATGTCGAGGCCGGCCACATGATAATTGACGGGAGGTGGGGGCTCTCCGGGTTGTGAGTCCCAGCCAAGAGCTGGAACTCCGAAGCGACGGGTTCGGCTTCGACCCCGAGTTCACCGAGCGCGTGACCAGAGTCGCGCTCTGGTTTTATCGCAAGTACTGGCGGGTGGAAGTCGATGGCGTGACCAATGTGCCGGGTCGCGGACGTGCGCTGCTGGTCGCGAATCATGCCGGCATCGTTCCGTACGACGGAGCAATGATCCGGACCGCGATCATCGCCGAGCACCCGCAGCCGCGCCACGCGCGGATGCTCGTCGTCGACTGGGCGTTCGCTGTCCCGTTCACGAACATGCTTCTGGTCAAGACCGGCAACGTGCTCGCGCATCCCGACAACGCGACCGCGCTGCTCGAGCGAGATGAGCTTGTCGGCGTCTTTCCCGAGGGGGTGAAGGGCGCGGCCAAGCGCTATCGCGACCGCTACCGCATCCGCCGCCTGGGTCGCGGCGGCTTCGTCCAGGTGGCGTTGCGGACGGGGGCGCCGATCATCCCGGTCGCGGTCGTCGGCTCGGAGGAGGTCCACCCCGTGCTCGCCGACCTGCAGCCGGTCGCGCGGCTGCTGGGCCTGCCGAACCTCCCGATCACGCCCACCTTTCCCTGGCTCGGCCTGGGTGGGCTGGTCCCGCTGCCGTCGAAATGGTTGATCGCCTTCGGCGAGCCGATCGAAGTCGCCTCCTACGGCCGCGACGCGGCGGGAGACGCCCGCCTCGTGCTCGAGATCAGCGAGCAGGTTCGCGAGTGGATCCAGACCACCGTCAACCAGCTGCGCCCACGCCGCACGAGCATCTTTTCTTAAGCCGGTCGGATCGGGCGCCCCGCTTGGTAGCCTGAACCCGATGTCCAGGGCACTGATCGCGGCTGCGCTTGCATTGGCGCTTGCCGCATGCGGCGGCTCCGCGGCGTCCCAGGGCGCAACCGTCTCCAGCGTCTCCGTGCAGCAAGGCGACCTGCCGAGCGGGATGGTGAAGTGCGACCTGACCGGCGACATCGCGAGCTTCATCAAGAGCGAGCAGGGGCCAGATCCGACCACGGCTGAATCCATGAAGACCGAGTGGGACGCGGCCAAGAGCAGGGGTGCCAAGGACGGCTACGCGGCCGTCTACGCCGACAGCTCGAGCCGTTGCGCCGGGATCAAGACCTCAGGCTCTGACATCGGCGCGGCGACTTACAAGCTGGTCGTCAACTTCGTGGTCCAGTTCAAGGACGAGAAGAGCGCCGCCGACGGCTACACGAGCGAGTCGATCCTCAACTTCAGCGCCTCGAATCTGAAGAAGAGTGGGGCGCCGGTGATCGAGGGCACGAACACCGGCCTCAGCTCCAACTCGATCACGCTGACGCAGCCGATCGGAAGCCAGCTCTTCTACATCGCGGTCTGGCAGAGCAAGGCGTTCATGGTCATCCTCGCCGTGCTCAACCTCGACGCCGGGGCGGCCAAGAAGGTGGCCACGTCGGAGAACGGCCGGATCAAGTAGCGCGCCTGTAGCTGGAAGTTCCAGTTACGAAACTACAATGGCCGGGCCGATCGCAAAAGCTCGCCACGTCGCACACCGCTCTCGGCGCCAGGGCACGTCGTCCCTGTTTCGCGCGACCCTTTCCGTCGCACTGGTGCTCACGTCCGCCCTCGCGATCATCGCCGTCCGGTCGGCGCTGACCCAGAGCAGCGCCGTGGGATCGGCGCCGGTTGCCTCCCAGGTCGCGGTGGACGGGCTCGCGGCCGGGGCATGCATGAGCTTCCCCCCCACGACGCAGGGGAAGGGCAAGACAGTCTTCCTCGATCCCGGCCACGGCGGCCTCGACCCGGGCGTGGTCGGAGCATCGGGCGGTCGCCAGGTGCTGGAGAAGGACATCGCTCTCGCCGTCAGCACGCGTCTGACCGCCTTGCTGAGGGCGGCCGGCTACAGGGTCGTGATGTCGCGCATCGCGGATTCGTCCGTGGCCAGGCTGTCCGACGCCGACTCGCTCTCGGGCGCGATGACCGCGTCGGCCGTGCATCGCGACCTCCTCGCGCGAACCGCCTGCGCCAACGCGGCCAACTCCTCGGTGATGGTCTCGATCCACTTCGACGCCTTCGACGATCCGTCAGTGGGCGGTACGGAGACCTTCTACGACTCCGCCCGGCCCTTCGCGCCGCAGAGCAAGGCGCTGGCGAGCGCCCTGCAGACGGCGCTCGTGTCGGAGCTGGACAGCGCCGATCGCGGAGTGTGGACGGACGAGCAACTGGCCGCCCCGACGCTGACGGCTTCGGGGAGCACCTACGGGCACCTGATCCTGCTGGGTCCTGCATCGACGGGGTGGGTCGACAACCCGAGCCGGATGCCGGGCGCGCTCGTCGAGCCGCTGTTCCTCACCAACCCCAACGAGGCGCGGTTCGCGGCCGACCCTGCGGGCCAGCAGCGGATCGCGGTGGGCCTCAAGGCCGGCCTGGAGAGGTACTTCTCGAGCACTCCCTGATATGAAAACGGGCGCCTGGCTCAGCGCCAGGCGCCCGGGTCGACCTAACGAGCCGTGCTGCTTACCAGCGGTACCAGCGGCCGCCGCTCGTGCCGCGGAAGAAGAATCCGAGGACCCAGAGCACGAGACCGATGATCAGGATCCACCACAGGATGTTCAGCGACGCGCTGACAAATCCGCCTCCGCCGAAGATCAGCAGAAGCAGGATCAACACAATGAGTGCGACCAACATGTTGGTGAGCCACCCCCTTCTATGAATTCGAGACGGCGCGTTCGCGCGCCATCCCCTATTGCAGAAACTGGTTGGGGGCCTCGACTACCTCAGCGTCGCGAGGGGTCGCGCAACGCATGGCCGGCCGAATGTCCTCACTCGACGCCGGCGCGAGCGCGGTGGTGCGCCTGGCAAGAATCGAACTTGCTGCCTCTTGCTCCGCAGGCAAGCGCTCTATCCGGTGAGCTACAGGCGCGATGACGACGGGCGTTCAGTTTAGGCGAGCATCTACCGCGCCCGTGGCCGCCCGGAACGTATTCAGATCCTGGTTGGCGGCGACGATCATCGCCACGTACAGACCGTGCCGCCAGCAAGCCAATCGTACCGATGGCCGGTCGTAGGTAAACGAGCTGGCGCCCAGACCGGTGCTCGTGCCCAGGGTCAGGCCGGGCGTCAGCTGTCCTGGCGGCGGTGGCGCGAAGCCGAAGACGCCGGCGTGCCAGGCGCGGTCTGCCTGGCTCTCGTTGCCGAAGCGCGCGACGAAGCTGGTGATCGCCTTGACGTTGGTCGTTGCGCCCAGCTCGGCGGCGCAAGCCGACACGTTGGCGGCGTACACGACGAACGCACCCGAGCTCGCGCCCTGGGCGACCAGCGCGTTCCACTGGTCGCTCGCACGGCTCGCCACAGCCGCATTCGTCGTCGCCAACACCGACAGGTAGACGTCCATCGGTCCCGAGCCGGGACAGGCGGTGAGGCCGGTCGGGATCTCGTTCGTCTGAAGGATCGCGGCGGTCGGTGCAAGGTGCGGACTCGGGCTGGGTGCCGGGGTGAACACGGGATGGGTCTCGTTCTGGCACGCGACCAGAGCGACGCAAACCAGGATCGCGGGGATGAACCGGCCCACGGGGGGCGGAGTTTAGACTGGGGAAGACCTATCGCGCCTGTAGCTCACCGGACAGAGCGTTCGGCTCCGGACCGAAAGGCAGCAGGTTCGATTCCTGCCAGGCGCACTACACGCAGCTCGTTGGGGGTCATCTTCAGCCATCCTGCCGCAGTGATCGATGCCACAATCCTGGCATCGGCAAGAAATACAGGCACACGATGGGGCTGCGGGTCGGGAACGGTCTGCTAACTCGCCTCGTTCGCGGCGGGATCGGACCAAAGGCCATGCGGCTTGTCACGGTTCGTGGCCGGACCACCGGCAAGGAGTACTCGACGCCAATCTGGCTAGTGGAACAAGCTGACGGCCGCTACTGGGTCGCGGTGTTCGGCGAAACGAACACCGTCAGGAACGCTCGCGCGGCCGGCCGCGTGACTCTGAGCCGCGGTGCCGTTCGTGATGATGTACGCCTGAGGGAGGTTCCAGTCTCCGAACGCGTGCCGTTCCTCCGAGCACGCATCGGTCTCGGCGGCAGCCGAATACTGCGGCCTTACTTCGACGCGACGTCGCAATCGTCAGACGCGGACTTCGCCGCCATTGGACCGGAGCACGCGGTGTTTAAGCTCGAACGGGTCTAACTCGCCTGGCTCCGGACCGAAAGGCAGCATGTTCGATTCCTGCCAGGCGCAATTTTGTCCCCCTAAATAGAGCAGCGTCGCGAACGTCAAGAGCGTCTCTAGTGCCACTGCATAGAAGTCGTTAAAGGGGAGAGGCAACCTTTGTCATCTGGCGCTGACTGCCTCCGCCTCTTGGAGGAGATAGCGAGCTCTCGGGCGAGTCTCGCCCGGGATGACCTCGTCTGACGGCCGCAGCGTAATCCCGGAGGCGAAGAAGGCATCCTTCGACACCCACTTCGAGATCCCAACCAGGCAGTCCCCTTCCTCGGTGAAGTAGGGAGGCT
Organism: Chloroflexota bacterium; assembly: GCA_005879675.1. Taxonomy (GTDB): domain Bacteria; phylum Chloroflexota; class Dormibacteria; order Dormibacterales; family Dormibacteraceae; genus 40CM-4-65-16. Next base: position 1,225 of record VBJE01000075.1, on the reverse strand, counting down.
CGACTCCAACGCAGCCGGCAGTACCAGCGAGTCCTTTGCCCATCTCGCGCATCGATTGCGCCAGAGCCTGGCGCTTGTCCGGCTCGGGCCAGTGGAAGACCATGAAGATGAAACTCATTCGTAATGCTCCTTCCGGCCTCTCGACTCAAACTCTGCGAAGGGCCAGGTGTCTCAGAAGATTCCAGGGCGCACTTCTCAGCTGGTCGCGAGCTCTACGACCGGGCCGAATGCGAAGCGGTCTCCGGAATTACCCAGCGAAGAAGACGAGGTGACCATCCAGAGATTGCCGTGCGCGTCCGGCGCCATGCCCTGGATGTCCGGGCCGACGGACTGCACTACCGGTATGCAGTTGAGATCGATGATCGGTTTGCACGTGACCGGATAGCAGTGAAAGCTGCATGGATTGGGACTGGGAGCCGGCTTGTAGCCGCGAAGCACAACCGGAAATTGAAATTGGGTTATCGCACCGGTCAAAGGGTCGAGCTTCGACACCCCCGCGAACCCATGGATCGTGGCGCCAAGCCAGACGTTGCCTTCCAGGTCAACGGCCATGATTGCGATCCTGCCCCACTGAAGCGGCGCGGGGCCGATCATCATCGAGGTCGCACGGATGAGGTCGTAGCGAACGAGGCTTCCAGCTCGGTCGAAGTAGACGATCTGACCGGATCCGGTCGCGACATATTTGTCGACTGGGAGCGACGGGATCTTGACGGTGCGCGTATCGGTCTTGATCACCGCAAAGCGCGGCGAGTCCTGCGGGTCGATGGCGCCTCCGTGGAGGGCGATGCCGTTGATCGTGATGATGCCCGGCGCGGGTGCTGCAAGCGAGGTCGGCCCTTCAACTGAAACGAACGGGAGATTTATGGGTCGATCCCATGTGCCGCTCCTCGGATTGAAGCCGAACACCGCCGACAACATGCCGGCCGCGACCCAGATCTCGCCGTCGGAGGAGATCGTCATGGCATCGATCCGGCCATCGTTGCTGTAGACGCGCGCGAGCCCGCTGTAGGGCGGAAGCGTCCATTGCTTGGCGACACCGGCGTCGGGATCAAACCTTGTGAGCGTCTTGCCCCACGCCATCCAGAGGATGTCTTCAGCGTCCAGGGCAATCAGGCCGACGTCGTAGTCATCAGCGTTGAGTCGCAGCGGCATCTTGACCGGCGATCGGTCGGCGACATTGATGCGGGTCAGCGTCGCGACCATGCGATCGGAGGCATAGCCATCG
>VBJE01000074.1 GCA_005879675.1 Chloroflexota bacterium | reverse complement strand
GGAGAGGAAGAAGCCGGCCGACATGCTCTGGGAGCTGATGGTCGAAGACATCCAGGCGGCGGCCGATACGTTCCGCCCGGTCTACGACAAGACCAAAGGACGCGACGGCTTCGTCAGCATCGAGGTCGCGCCGACGCTCGCCAAGAACACGCGCGGCACGATCAGGATGGCAGAGGACCTTCGCGACCGCTGCAGGCGGCCGAACGTGATGGTGAAGATCCCGGCCACGAAGGAAGGTTTGCCGGCCATCTTCGACCAGATCTCCAAGGGTCACAACATCAACATCACCCTGATCTTCGCCGTCGAGCGCTACATGGAAGTGGTCGAGGCATACCTCTCCGGGTTGGAGAAGCTGCAGAAGGAGGGCGGCGACCTGAGCAAGGTCGCCAGCGTCGCCAGCTTTTTCGTCAGCCGGGTGGACACCAAGGTCGACAAGCAGCTGACGGAAAAGATCGGCGCCGGCGCCGACCCCCGCGAGAAGCAGGCGCTCGAGCGACTTCTGGGCAAGGCTGCGATCGCCAACTCGAAGATGGCCTACGAGCGCTACAAGGAGCTCTTCGCCGGGCCCAGGTGGGACCGCCTGCGCAAGGCAGGCGCGCGCACCCAGCGGTGCCTGTGGGCGAGCACCTCCACCAAGGATCCGCGCTATCCGGACACCTACTACGTCGAAGAGCTGGTCGGCCCGGACACGGTGGACACGATCCCTCCGGCGACGCTCGCCGCATTCCGGGAGCACGGCGAGGTTCGCCGCAGCCTGGATGAGAACGTCGACCTCGCCCGCCGCCAGCTGAAGCAGCTCGCCGAGGTGGGGGTCGACCTGGACCAGGTCACGAGCGAGCTCGAGGTCGAGGGCGTGGAGGCGTTCACGAAGTCATTCGAGAGCCTGCTCGCGGCCCTCGAGAAGAGCGCGAAGGAAATCAAGGCCGGAAAGGGTCCGCGCCAGTGGCACAGCCTGGGCGGGCTCCAGCCGGCGGTGGACGCGCAGCTGGCCAGGCTGCAGAAGGAAGATGCGCCGCGGCGCCTGTGGGCCAAGGACTCGACCCTCTGGAGCGCCGATCCGGCCAAGAGGCAGGAGATCCGCGACCGGCTGGGCTGGCTTGACGTCGCGGACAAGATGCTCGAGAAGGGGGGCGAGCTGAGCGACCTCGCCGTGCAAGGTCGCAAGCTCTCCGACGTGGTCCTGCTCGGCATGGGTGGATCGAGCCTGTGTCCCGACGTGCTGCGGAACACGTTCGGCACCGTCAAAGGACACCCGAAGCTGCACGTCCTCGACACGACCGATCCCGCGACGATCCTCGGTGTGCGCTCGAAGATCAAGCTGGCGACAACGCTTTTCATCGTCGCCTCCAAGTCGGGCGAGACGACCGAGACGCTCTCGCACTTCGCGTACTTCTACGAGCAGACAAAGAGGAACGGCAAGCGGTTCGCGGCCATCACCGATCCGGGCTCGTCACTCGAGGCGCTGGCGAAGGACAACGGCTTCCGCTGGATATTCCCCAACCCACCGGACATCGGCGGCCGCTACTCGGCGCTGTCCTACTTCGGGCTGGTGCCAGGCGCGCTCATGGGCGTCGACGTCGTGGAGCTGCTCGAGCGAGCGGTCGAGATGGAGAATTCCTGCGCCGACTCGGTCCCCGTCGAGCAGAACCCAGGCGTTTGGCTGGGCGCGGTGATGGGACGGTTGGCGATGCAGCGGGTACTGGGTCGAGCAGCTGCCCGCCGAGAGGACGGGCAAGGAGGGCAAGGGCCTGGTGCCCATCGAGGGCGAGCCGGTCGGCAAGCCCGCCGTCTACGGCGAAGACCGCCAGTTTGTGTACATCCGGATGGACGCCGACCCGCCGAATCGCGCCGTCCATGCGCTGGAGAAGCACGGGCATCCCGTGGTGACCCTCACGCTGCGCGACAAGCTCGACCTGGGCGGGGAATTCTTCCGGTGGGAGGTGGCGACCGCGATCGCGGGCGCGATCCTCGGCATCGACGCGTTCGACCAGCCGAACGTCCAGGAGTCGAAGGACAACACCAAGAAGGTGCTGGCGACCTTCAAGAGACGCGGCAAGCTGCCCCCGGCGGAATCAACGCCCGCGGCGAAGTCGAAGGCGGGCATCGCCTCGCTTCTCAAGCGCGCCAAGCGGGGCGCCTATTTCGCGACCATGGCTTACACCGCGCGCACGCCCCAGTCGGAAGCGGCCATCGCCGCGATACGCACCGCGATCCGGGACAAGACGAAGATCGCCACCACCTCGGGCTACGGGCCTCGCTTCCTCCACTCCACCGGCCAGCTGCACAAGGGCGGTCCGAAGACCGGGCTGTTCCTGCAGATCGTCCAGGACGACGTCAAGGACGCACCGATCGCGGGCCAGCCGTTCACCTTCTCGGTGCTCAAGCAGGCGCAGGCGATCGGCGACCTCCAATCGTTGACGTCACGGCGACTGCCCGTGCTGCGCGTGACGCTCGGCCGACAGCCCGCGGCAGGGTGGCGCGCGCTGGTGACAGCCGTGAAAGGGGCGGTCCGGTGATGCGAGCTCCGACCCCGCTCCTCACATCCCTCTCCCCGGTGCGGAGAGGGTGCCTCAACCCCGCCTAAGTGGAGATCGGGTTCGTCGGACTTGGGCGCATGGGCGGCAACATGGCACTCCGCCTGCTCAAGCGGGGCCATCGCGTGATCGGCTTCGACCTTTCCAAGGCGGCGGTGCAGTCGTACGCGGGCAAGGGCACCGTGGGCGCGGAGGATTGGGCGGATCTCGTCAAGAAGTTCCAGAGCCGTCCGCGCGTGATGTGGATCATGGTCCCCGCCGGCGATCCGACGACCCAGGCGATCAACCAGCTCATCTCGCTTGGCGAGCAGGGCGACATCATCGTCGACGGCGGTAACACCAACTGGAAGGTCGCCCTCGACGACTGCAAGCGCGTGAGGGCGAAGGGCATGCACTACATGGACGCCGGGGTCTCGGGCGGCATCTGGGGTCTCGAGTACGGCTACAGCCTCATGGTCGGCGCCGAGGCGGACGTCTACCAGCACTGTCTTCCTCTGCTCAAGGACCTGGCGCCCGAGGACGGCGGTCTCGTGCACACCGGATCCGAAGGCTCAGGACATTTCGTGAAGATGGTCCACAACGGCGTCGAGTACGGCCTGATGCAGGCCTACGCCGAGGGCTTCCAGGTGATGAAGATGTCAAAGTCCTTCCCCGGAATGGACATGCACGCGATCGCCGAAGCCTGGCGTACCGGCAGCGTCGTCCGCTCATGGCTGCTCGACCTGATCGCCCGGGGGCTGGCCCAGGATCCCGAGCTGGCGGGCATCAAAGGATGGGTCGAGGACACGGGCGAAGGCCGGTGGACGGTGGAGACCGCGATCGAGGAATCAGTTCCGACGCCGGTGATCGCCGAATCACTCTTCGCGCGCTTTCGCAGCCGCATGGAGAACACATTCGGCGACCGCATGCTGGCGATGATGCGGGCGCAGTTCGGCGGCCATGCCGTGGTCAAGGATGCCTCCTCTGAACAGTCGTCTTCCGCTGGGGTCCCCGCGCCGGAGGCGCGCGAGAGCTAGCACGGGGAAGTGAAGGTCGAGGAGGCCCCGAACCCGTTAGCCGAAGGACTGCATGACTACAGGGTCGCGGACCCGGCCGTCATGGTCATCTTCGGCGCCACCGGCGACCTGAGCGGACGCAAGCTCCTCCCGGCGCTCTACAACCTGGCCAGGCAGCGATCGCTGCCGGCCGGGTTCGCGGTCCTGGGCGCGGCGATGAGCGACCTCACGGACGACGCGTTTCGCAAGATGGCGTCGGAGAAGATCCACCAGTTCTCGCGCACGCAGCCCATCGACGAGCGCGTCCTCGCGCCGCTTCTCGACCTTCTGTTCTACGTCAAGGTCGACTTCAGCCAGCAGGATGAATTCAGGAAGCTCGGGCGCAAGCTCCAGGAGCTCGACGACGCGCGGCACACGACGGGCAACCGCATCTTCTATTGCGCGACCCCACCGCAGACGTACTCGTTGATCGCGCAGCAGCTCATGGCCGCCGGCCTGCACGCGGGAAAGGGATTTCACCGCATCGTCGTGGAAAAGCCTTTCGGCACCGATCTTCAGTCAGCGCGCGAGCTGACCCAGACGCTGCAGAAGGCCTTTCCCGAGGACGCCGTCTTCCGCATCGACCACTACCTCGGCAAGGAGACGGTGCAGAACATCCTCGCGTTTCGGTTCGCCAACTCCATCTTCGAACCGGTCTGGAACGCCAATCTCATCGATTCCGTGCAGATCACGATCGCCGAGGAGATCGGCATCGAAAACCGTGGCCGGTACTACGACACGGCCGGCGCCCTGCGCGACATCGTCCAGAACCACGGCCTGCAGCTCGTGACCCTCACCGCGATGGAGCCGCCGCTCGCCTTCGAGGCAGGCGCCGTCAGGGATGAGAAGGTGAAGGTGCTGCGCTCGATCCGCCCGCTGATCGGCGAGGACATCGAGCAGTCGACGGTGCGAGGCCAGCACACGAGCGGTTGGGTGCTGGGCCAGCAGGTCGTTGGCTACCGCGAGGAGAAGGACGTTGCGCCGGACTCGCAGACGGAGACGTTTGCCGCGCTGCGGCTCTTCGTCGACAACTGGCGCTGGGCGGGCGTGCCCTTCTACATCCGCGCGGGCAAGCGCATGCCCAAACGGGTCACCGAGATTCGCATCCAGTTCAAGCGGCCGCCGCACCTGACGTTCGGCCGCGAGGCCATGAAGGAGGTCGACCCCAACGCCATCACGCTCCGCATCCAGCCCGAGGAGGGCATCTCGCTGAAGTTCGGCGCCAAGGTGCCGAGCGCGGGGCTGCGCATCCGCAGCGTGACGATGGACTTCCAGTACGTCACCTCATTCCTGGTCGAAGCGCCCGAGGCGTACGAGCGGCTGCTTCTCGACTGCATGATCGGCGACCCGACGCTGTTCACCCGTGCCGACGAGGTGGAGGCGGCGTGGATGCTGATCGACCCGATCGAGAACAAGTGGCGGAGCGGCCGGCCGCCCCTCGCGATGTACCCGGCCGGAACCTGGGGACCGGATGAGGCGACGCAGCTGCTGAAAGCAGACGGTCGGGAGTGGCACCGCCCGTGAGCGCCGTGCAGCCGGACGCGCAGCCGATGTGGCACGGCGAGGGCGTGACCGTGGCCGACGTCCTCGGCGCGCTGGGGGACATTCGATACCGGTTCGCGCGGGCGGAGGCGGGGGACAGCGAGCATCTGCACCCGCGCAACTGCGTGATGACTCTGATCGGCATCGCGCCGACGGAGGCGCACGAGGTGGTGGCGAAGCGGACCACGCAGGCGATCGGCATGCAGCATCCCGCCCAGGCGATCGTGATCAGGGAGGAGGCGCCCATCCGCCGACGTCACCTCGACGCCTGGATCACGACCGACGTCCGCCGGCCCGAGATGGCCTGCGCCGTCGAGTGCGAGCTCATCACGCTGCATGTCCGCGGCAAGGCCGCCGACCACCTCGGCGCGCTGCTCGACCCGCTCCTCGTCAGCGGCGTTCCCACGTACCTGTGGTGGCTCGGGACTCCGCCGTTTGGCAAGCGCGAGCTGCTCGACGCGCTGCGAGTCAGCGACGGGCTCGTGGTCGACTCCGCCCAGTTCGACGAGCCCTACCGCACATTTCGGCGCATGGCGAGCATGCTGAAGGTCGCCCACCACCGGATGGGCCTGGCCGACTTGCAGTGGTCGAGGCTCCGTCCTTGGCGCGAGAGCATCGCCCAGTTCTTCACGCCCGGCGACCGCCGTGCGTTCCTCGGCGGAATTTCCGAGCTGGGTGTCGACTACGCGGGAGACGGGCGCGGCAACCGGATCGCGGCCTCCCTCATCACCGGCTGGATCGCGTCGGCCCTGGGTTGGAAGCTCAGGCGGGCGACGGCGGGCGCGGGCGGGGTGGTCGCGGCGATGTACCAGGCCGGCGGACGGTCGGTCGAGGTGAACTTCAGGTCGGTTCCCCAGAACGACCGCGTCCCAGGCGAGGTGAGCGCGGTTCGCATTGCGGGCGCCGCGGGGGGTACAACGTTCCGCCTGTCCGTCATGCACGACCCGCCGCGCCCTCGCGACACCTCGGGCAGCTCTTACGAGTGGGACCGCAGGCGCGGCGATACCGAGCGGGTCCTCCTTACCTTGATCGAGATCGGCGGCGGCGAGCCGCTGCGCCATCTCCAGCAGCTCGAACCAGAGGACGAGGCGGCGCTGCTGGTTGAGCTGCTGTCGACCGGAACCCACGACGAGGTGTACAACCGCTCGCTTGCCGCTGCCTCCGATCTCGTGGAATCGATCTAGTTGGCGGAGTTCAGCGTCCTGGCCACCGCGGAGGAGGTCGCCGAGTCGGCGGCGGCCGAGATCGCCGAGGCGCTGCGTGGCGGCGCCCAGACGCTTGTCCTGACCGGCGGGACCTCGCCCAGGAGGTGTTACGAGCTCCTGTCCGAGCTAGAAGTTGAGTGGGGCCGAGTTTCGGTCCTTTTTGGCGACGAGCGATGCGTGCCGCCGCTCGATCCGGAGAGCAACTACCGCATGGCCAAGGAGAGCCTTCTCGACCGTGTGCACCCCGCCACCGTCTATCGCATCCCGGCCGAGCTCGGCCCCGACGAAGGTGCGGACCTCTACGCCGAGGTCGTGGCCAACACCGCGCCGTTTGACATCGTGCTGCTGGGGGTGGGGGAGGACGGGCACGTCAACTCGCTCTTTCCCGGCCACCCGGCGCTCCAGGCGGAAGGGCTCACCGCCGGCATCCACGACTCTCCGAAGCCGCCGCCACAACGCGTGACGATGACGCTGGAGGCGATTCGCGATGCGCGCCAGGTGCTCATCATCGCCACCGGGACCGCCAAGGCCCACGCCGTGGGCCTGGCAAGGCGCGGGGAGACGCCTTCCGGGATGATTGCTGGCGCACGATGGCTGGTCGACCGGGCCGCGAACGGCGGGTGAAGATCGAGGTCGTCCCCTCGATCCTGTCCGCGGACCCGGGGCGACTGGCTGAGCAGGTGAAGGAGGCGGAAGCCGCCGGCGCCGACCGGATCCAGGTCGACGTCATGGACGGCCACTTCGTGCCGAACCTCACGTTCGGTCCCCTGATTGTCGAGGCGGTCCGGCAGGCCACGTCGCTGCCAGTTGAGGCGCACCTGATGATCGAGCGACCCGAGTTGTTCCTCGAGGCGTTCGCAAAGGCTGGAGCAACATTGATCGAGGTGCAGGTGGAGGCGACGAAGTCGTTGTACCGGACCGTGCAGACGATCAAAGAGCTTGGTGCGCAGGCGGGCGTGGCGATCAACCCGGCCACGCCGGTCGACGACCTGCGCGAGATCCTGCCGTACGTCGACCTGGTGAACGTGATGACGGTCGAGCCGGGGTTCGGGGGGCAGAAGTTCATCCCCCACAGCCCGGAGAAGATCCGTCGCCTGCGGTCGATCTCAGCGGACGTCGAGATCGAGGTCGATGGGGGGATCGACGCCCGCACCGCGCCCCTGGTGGTGGCGGCGGGGGCGACGGTGCTGGTCGCCGGCAGCTCGGTTTTCGGCTACAAAGCCGGCGTCGCCGCCGGCATCAAGGCGATCCGTGACTCTGTTGGCTGACGAGCTCAAGCAGGCGGCGGCGGAAAAGGCGCTGGAGCTGGTCCAGGACGGCACGCTGGTCGGGCTCGGCTCGGGCACGACGGCGCGGTATTTCACCGAGGGCGTGGCTCGGCTCGTCGCCCAGGGGATGAAGATCCGCGGCGTCCCCACCTCGCGCGCCACCGCGGAGCTGGCGGCGTCGCTCGGGATCCCGATCGTGACCGAGCTGGTGGGCCAGATCGACCTGGCCGTGGACGGGGCAGACGAGGTGGACCCGGCGCTGAACCTGATCAAAGGCCGCGGAGGCGCGCTGTTCCGGGAGAAGCTGGTGGCGGCGGCGTCGAAGCGGTTCGTCGTCGTGGTCGACGAGTCGAAGCTGGTCAATGAGCTCGGTCAGGGTGTGCTGCCGGTGGAGGTGCTGCCGTTCCTGTGGCGGTCGACCGCCGAGCGACTCGCCGGGCTGGGGTTGAGCCTGGTCGTGCGAGGGGGGGAGGAGACCCCCTACGTGACCGACAACGGCAACCTGATCCTCGACGTCACCGTCGCCGGTGGGATCAAGCAGCCAGGCGAGTTCGCGATGGAGCTGAAAAAGGTCACCGGTGTGGTCGAGCATGGGTTGTTCGTGGGCATGACGGACACGGTGATCGTCGCCGGTCCGGATGGTCCCAAGGCCGTAGGGAGACTCTCAGGCGGAGCGGTCGCGCGGCCGACCCCCGCGCATGGGACGGACGCGTCCGCAGACGCGCGGGACCGACCGAGCTAGGCGTCTGACGCTTTATCGCTAAATTGATCGCGGAGCGGTCGCCTAGCTCGGTCGAGGGCGCGGCACTGGAAATGCCGTAGGCCCGCAAGGGCCTCGAGGGTTCAAATCCCTCCCGCTCCGCCAGCGCAAAATAGCGCCACCATGCAGCCACCCACACCCTCCACCGGCCACGTCTCGCCCGACGGCATGTGGCGCTGGGACGGCCAGCGCTGGGTCTTGACCGGGGCTGCGGTATCTCAGCCGGTGCCATACCCGGTCCCGGCCGTCGCTCGGCCGACGGCTTCGCCCTACGCGTCTCCAGGCGTGGCTGCGACCGCGAATCGCTCGTGGCTGGCAATCGGCGGAGCGATAACTGCCTTGCTGGGCACGCCTCTCGTCTTTGCCGCGTGCATCGTGCCCTACGTCTACTGGAACGACACATCGAACGGAGCATCAGCCTCGATTTTCGACATGAGCTCTGGCCCCGGCTTCTGGTACGCCATCGAGCCCGTGATCGTGATCCTGCTCATCCTCGTCGCCGGCATCGTCGCCATCGCCCTGCCGAGCAAGACCGTCCGTGCGCTCGCGGCCGGTCTGCTGGTGGCTGTCGGCCTGCAGACATTTGCGATGTTCATGGGCTACA
>VBJE01000073.1 GCA_005879675.1 Chloroflexota bacterium | reverse complement strand
CGCGGGTCGTAGGACAGCACCGGGTTGATGTACGTCATCAGCACGACGGGCACTCCCTCGGGGGCCACCGCCTCGGCGACCTCGAGCGCGCCGGCAACCGTCATGCCGTGCGCGAGGGCGGCCTGGCCTGCGCGCTGGATCACCGGTCCGTCGGCAAGAGGGTCGGAGTGCGGGATGCCGATCTCGAGCGCGGCGATGCCCGCGCCGGCGAGCCTCTTCCCCACCTCGATCGAGCGCTTCTTGCTAGGGTGGCCCGCCATGATGTAGGCGACGAGCTTGAGGTCATCCTTGGCCTTGAGCGCGCCTTCGAGCCGCGACATCGTTTTGGCGGCCACTAGTCCGTCCTGCGCGCGGCCGGCGCATCGACGGAGTCCATGTCCTTGTCCCCGCGCCCTGAAAGGCAGACGAGGAGCCGACCGCCGGGACCGAGCTCGCGCGCGATCACGCCGGCGTGGTGGATCGCGTGGGCCGGCTCGAGCGCCGGCATGATGCCTTCGAGCTTCGTGCAGAGCTTGAACGCGGCCAGCGCATCCTTGTCCGTGACCGCGACGTACTCCACCCGCTCGATCTCACGCAGGAACGAATGCTCCGGGCCAACGCCCGGGTAGTCCAGTCCGGCGGAGATGGAATGGGTCGGCAGGATCTGCCCGTCGCCGTCCTGGAGCACGTAGGAGTACGAGCCGTGCAGAACGCCGGGCCGTCCGCCGACCAGCGACGCGGCGTGCTCGCCCGTCCGGATGCCCTTCCCTGCCGCCTCGACGCCCACGAGGGCGACGTCGCGGTCGTCGAGAAACGCGGTGAAGATCCCGATCGCGTTCGAGCCGCCACCGACGCATGCGACCACCACGTCGGGCAGCTTGCCGTCGAGCGAAAGGTACTGCTCGCGTGCCTCGTCGCCGATGACTCGCTGCAGGTCTCGAACCATCTCGGGGTACGGGTGCGGCCCGACGACGGAGCCGATGATGTAGTGGGTCGTGCGCACGTTCGTGACCCAGTCGCGGATTGCCTCGGTGGTCGCGTCCTTCAAGGTCTTCGACCCGCTCTTCACCTCGACGACCTCGGCGCCGAGCAGTTTCATGCGGCGGACGTTCATCGCCTGGCGGCGCATGTCCTCGGTGCCCATGTACACCGTGCAGTCGAGACCGAAGCGCGCGCACACCGTCGCCGCTGCGACGCCATGCTGGCCCGCACCGGTCTCGGCGATGATCCGCTTCTTGCCCATGCGCACGGCCAGCAGCGCCTGGCCCACGGCGTTGTTGAGCTTGTGCGCCCCGGTGTGGCACAGGTCCTCGCGCTTGAAGTGGACGTGCGTGCCGCCGAAGTGCTCGCTGAGCCGCGTCGCGGCGTAGAGGGGCGTCGGGCGGCCGATGAACGCTCGGCGATGCCCGGCGAGCTCGAGCTGGAACTGAGGATCGGCCTTCGCCTCGTGCCACATGTCCTCCAGCTCGCGCAGCGCGCTCATCAGCGTCTCGGGCACGTACTGGCCACCAAACGCCCCGAAGCGCCCGTCGACCGGGTGCGTGAGCGCCGAGCGAGACATCAGCGCCCCATCTCCGCCCGACGAACAGCGGCGACGAAATCGCGGACCTTGCCCGGGTCTTTGACCCGGACGCGCGACTCGACGCCGCTCGAGACATCGACGCCGTAGGGCCTGAACTCGCTCACGACCTTGCCCACGTTACCCGGTTGGAGACCGCCCGCGATGAATACTCGTCGCGACTCCAGCACAACCCGCGCGGCGTCCCAGTCCCAGGTCCGGCCCGTGCCGCCACGCTGGTCGGCCGACCACGAGTCGAGCATGATCGGATCCGGCCAGTCGGCCGCCTGGGGCACCTCGCCGTCTTTCACTTTGAGCACCTTCATGACCGGCCTGCCGGCGTCGAAGCCGGGAGGCTCCGAGCCGTGGAGCTGCAGCAGGTCGAGATCGACGAATTCGGCGATCTCGCGCACCTCGTCGGCCGGCTGGTCGATGAAGACGCCGACGATCCGCGGCCGCACCGACATCTCGTCGATGATCGCCCTCGCCTCCTGGGGGCTGACGCGACGGTCGGAGCGGCAGAAGTGAAAGCCGATCATGTCCGCCCCGGCTTCGGCCGCGACGCGCGCGCCGTCGAGGTCGCAGATGCCGCAGATCTTGATCCTGATCATGTGCCCTGCCCGCGCCCGGCGACCCGGATCACACCACCAACTCTCTGATCTTCGCCGCGGGATCCTCCGACCGCATCAGCACCTCCCCGACCAGGACCGCATCGGCGCCCGCCTCCCGCATCCGCCGCGCGTCTTCGGTGTTGTGGATGCCGCTCTCGGCGACGAGCACGATCTCCTTCGGCACCAGCTTGCGAAGCCTCTCGGTGAGCCCGAGTTCGACGTTGAACGTGCGCAGGTCGCGGTGGTTGACACCGATCAGCCTGGCGCCGGCATCGACCGCGGCTCCAGCCTCCGCCTCGTCATGGACCTCGACGAGCGCCGCGACGCCGCGGCTCTTTGCCACCGCGAGCAGCTCCTTGAGCTGCCCGGCGTCGAGCGCGGCGACGATCAAGAGCACCGCGTCGGCGCCGCAAGCCCGGGTCTCGGCGACCTCGTAGGGGTCGGTGACGAAGTCCTTGCGCAGGATCGGCAGCCCGGTCGTAGCGCGCACCGCGCGTACGTGATCGATTCGCCCGCCGAATCCCGCCATGTGCGTCAGCACCGAGATCGCCGCCGCCCCGCCCTCCGTGTACGCGTGCGCCAGGTCCGCGGGCCGGTAGTCCTCCGCCAGGACGCCCATGCTGGGCGTGCGCTGCTTCATCTCCGCGATGACCGCGAGCTGGGGGCGCCTCAAGGCGGCGACGAAATCCTTTGGCTCATACGCGGCCACCGCCTGCTCGAAACGGTCGGAGTCCAGGAGGTAGCGCCGGCGCTGGAGGTCCTGGCGGGCTTCGATCACCAGGCGATCCAGGAGGTCTTCGCTCACGCCTGCGAGATTCTGGCCCACCGCTCCAGTACCCCGGCCGCTCGGCCGGAGTCGATCGCCTCCGCGGCCAGGCCCAGGCCGTCCTTCCAGTCGCGCGCCAGGCCGGCCGCCCTGAGCGCAGCCGCCGAGTTCAGGAGCACCACGTCGCGACGGGCGCCCTTCGCGCCCTCGAGGACCTCGTGGGCGATCCGCGCGTTGTCCTCCGGTCCTCCCCCGCGCATCGCATCGAGCGGCGCCTTGTGCAATCCGAGCTCCACGGGGTCGAGCTCGTATTCCTTTCTCCGTCCGTCGATCTCGATCACGTAAGAAGGCGACGCCATCGACAGCTCGTCCATGCCGTCGCTCGCATGGAAGACGATGGCCCGCTCGACGCCGAGGCGCCCCAGCACGTCCGCCATCTTGGTGGCGAGCTTGGCGTCGGCGACGCCAAGCGCCTGGTACTTCGCCCCGGCCGGGTTGCACAGCGGGCCCAGGATGTTGAAAACGCTCCGAATGGCGAGCTCCCGACGAGGGGCGCCCGCGAAACGAAACGACGGATGGAACACCGGCGCGAACAGGAAGCCGATCCCTGCCTCGTCGATGCACCGCGCGACGCCTTCGGGCTGCAGGTCGATCTTGACGCCCAGCTTCTCGAGCACGTCCGCCGAGCCGCACAGTGACGAGGCCGCGCGGTTGCCGTGCTTGGCCACGCGCGCGCCGCAGGCGGCGGCGACGATCGCGGACAGGGTCGAGATGTTGAACGTGGCGAGCCCGTCGCCACCTGTTCCGCAGGTGTCGAGCAGGGCGCCGTCGACCGCGATGGGGGTCGCCACTGTCCTTGCGGCGCGAGCGAAGCCGGTGAGCTCTTCCGGCGTCTCGCCCTTCATGCGCAGCGCGACCATGAAACCGGCGATCTGGGAGGGCGTCGCATCGCCGCGCATGATCACGTCGAACGCCGCCGCCGCTTCGCCCTCGGTGAGGTTCTCGCACCTCACCAATTTCGCGATCGCGTCAATCATCAGCCCCTCCGGCGCTGCGCGCCACCTCCCCACTGCGTAGGGAGGAGCGACGGACGAAGTTGCCTAGAACCTTCTTGCCTTCCTTGGTGAGCACCGACTCGGGATGGAACTGGACCCCGTACGTCGGATGCTTCGCGTGGCGCAGGCCCATGACCAACCCGTCGTGCGTCCACGCCGTGACCACGAGCTCGGGCGGGATGCTCGACCGCTTCACGATCAGCGAGTGGTAGCGCGTCGCCTCGAAAGGCTCGCTGAGCCCGGCCAGCACGCCCGAGTTGTCGTGGTGGATCCACGAGGTCTTGCCGTGCGCCGGCTCGTTGCGCACGACCTCGCCGCCGAACACCTGCCCGATGCACTGATGGCCAAGGCACACGCCGAGGATCGCGACCTTCCCGCTGAGCGCGCGGATGGTGTCATTGGATATCCCCGCGTCGTCCGGAGTCCCCGGCCCGGGCGAGATGACGATGCCGTCGAACTTCGCCAGCTCCTCGACGCCGACATCGTCGTTGCGGAACACGGCCGGCTCGGCGCCGAGCTCGGCCATGTACTGGACGAGGTTGTAGGTGAACGAGTCGTAGTTGTCGATCATCGCCAGGCGCACCTGGCGGTCCATCACATTGCCTCCGCCATCTCGATGGCCTTGAACATCGCGCCCGCCTTCTCCAGCGTCTCCTCGTACTCGCGCTCGGGCTTGGAATCCGCGACCACCCCGCAGCCCGCCTGGACATACGCGTTGCCCTCGGCCGCGACCACCGTGCGGAGCGTGATCGCCATGTCCATGTTGCCGCCGAAGCTCACGTAGCCAAGCGCCCCGGCGTAGACGCCGCGCTGGTCGGGCTCGAGCTCGGCGATGACCTCCATCGCGCGGATCTTCGGCGCCCCGGAGACCGTGCCCGCCGGGAACGCCGCTCGCAGCGCGTCGAGCGAGGTCTTGCCGTCGCGAAGCTGCCCGCTCACCGTGGAGGAGATGTGCATGACGTGCGAGTAGCGCTCGACCTCCATGAGGCGGTCGACCGCGACGGTTCCCGGACGGGCGACGCGCCCGACGTCGTTGCGGCCCAGGTCGACGAGCATCACGTGCTCGGCTCGCTCCTTGAGGTCGGCCAGCAGCTCCTTCTCGAGGCGCCGGTCCTCCGCGGGGTCGGCGCCACGACGCCGCGTGCCCGCAAGGGGCCGCGTTTCCACGCGCCGGCCCTCGACCTGGACGAGCTTCTCCGGCGACGTGCCGACGACGTGCCGGTCCCCGCCGAGGGCGAGAAAGTACATGTAAGGCGACGGGTTGATCGCGCGCAGGCACCGGTAGACGTCGAAGGGCCTCGCCGCGAGCGGCTTCTGGAAGCGCTGCGACGGGACGATCTGGAACGCGTCGCCGCCGTGGATGTACTCCCTCGCCGCATCGACCATCGCGTGGAACTGCCCCCGCGTCACGTTGGGCTCCCACCGCGCGCCGTCCACACCACGTGGTGCCGGCGGGAGCGGGTCGCCGGCCAGGCGCGTCTCCATGGCGTCGATGCGCGCGACCGCGTCGTCGTACTCCTCGCGGCCGGGGCGGTGGATCGTCAGGAGTTGAAGCCGCCGCGTGACGTGGTCGAAGACGGCGAGGTCCTCGGCCTTGAGGAACGCGCTCTCGGGCATGGGAGGCGGCGCTCCTTTGGCGACGGGAAGGCGCTCGAAGTGGCGCGCCACCTCGTAGCCGAGATATCCGACCGCCCCGCCGTGGAAGCGGGGCACGCCCTTGACCGGCGCGGTCTCCTCTCCCGCCACGGTCGCCAGCGCATCCAGCGGGTTTCCGCTGCCCAGGTCGAGCGGACGAGGCTGGAAACCGATGAAGGAGTAGCGGGCCAGTCGCTCTCCGCCTTCAACGCTCTCGAGAAGGAAGCCGGGCTCGCCCGGTGGGCACAGGAGCGTGTAGGCGCGGACAGGGGTGAGCATGTCGGCCAGGACTTCGCGGTAGACGGGGATCAGCCCGTGATCCGCGGCCAGCGCCCGCGCATCATCGCGGGAGGGGGTGCAACGGGCGAAGCCCGACGTGGACGCGCGGCCCGCGCCCACTGATTGCTCTCTCATCTTTCCTTTCTTGTTTCCTCTGCTCCGCCCCGCTCTCTGCGGTGGGGCCGGAGGGCAAACCTTATCAGAAAGCTGCTAGCGCTTTGCCTTCGCCTTCATGTCCCGCTTGACCTCGCGGGCGTGAGCCATCGACTCGGCCGAATCCACGTCGGCGACTGAATGCCAGGTTGCCGCGTGCTTCTCCCAGCCCGCCGGTCTGACCCCGAACTTCTTGGCCAGGACCGCGATCAGGATCCGCGTCTTCATCTCGCCGAAGCCGGGCAGCCTCGAGATCCTTGCCGCGAGGTCGTCGCCGTCGCGCGCGTCGCGCCACACAGACTCGGCGTCTCCGCCGAAGTCCTTCACCACCATCACGCACATCGCCTGCACGCGACTCGCCATGTTGCCGGGGAATCGGTGCAGCGCAGGGCGCTCGCGGAAGGCCTTGTCGAGCTGCTCGGGATCCATGCTCGCGATCTCCCTCACGTCGAGATGCCCGAGCCTGCGCTTCAGCTCGTATGGTCCGGCGAACGCTTTCTCCATCTTCACCTGCTGGTCGAGGACCATCCCGATCAACAGCGCCA
>VBJE01000072.1 GCA_005879675.1 Chloroflexota bacterium | reverse complement strand
ATCCCTCGTCTGCCACGTGATCTCCATGGCCGCGAACTTGGGCGGCTGGTCCTCAGCCATGGCGCGCGCGGCAAGGTCGCCGACCAGGAGCTGGACCGGCGTGAGCACGGCGGCCACTGTGAAAGGCACCGCGAACGCCAGGCGCTGGTAGTGGTCGCGGCGGCCGCGCAGCCATGCGACCGCGTAGACCGACGCGACCACGAAGCCGGCGGTCAGGTAGATCGCGATCACGAAGTGCCAGAACTCGTAGCCGAGCGCGCGTGTGAACAACGCCGCCATCACGTCGACGTCGGTGACCTTTCCTTCGACGATGGTCACTCCGGCAGGCGTATTCATCCAGGCGTTCGACGCGAGCACTCCGAATGCGCCGACCAGCCCCGCCGGCGGAAGCACGAGCCCGACCAGAAAGTGCGTGCGCGGCCGCAGCCGGTTCCAGCCATAGAGGTAGATGCCGATGAAGATCGCCTCCAGGAAGAAGGCCCAGCCCTCGATCGCGAAGCCGAGTCCGAACGCAGAGCCGAAGCGGCCCATCATGCGCGGCCACAGGATGCCGAACTCGAAGGAGAGGATCGTGCCCGTCACCGCGCCGACGGCGAACTGCACGGCCATCACCACCGACCAGCGCCGCGCGATCTTGAGCGCGACCGAGTCCTTGCGGGCGAGGCCGATGCCCTCCATGAGCAGGGTCAGCGACGGAAGGGCCACGCCCAGCGGCACCAGGAGGACATGGGACGCGAGGGTGAACGCCATCTGGATCCGGCTGGGCAGAAGGGCCGGCTCGAACGCCTCGACCACGACCTCCATCGTGGCAGACACGAAGAACGCGCCTAGCCCGTCAGCGTGCCCACTTCAGCCACCCAACGCCGGATTGCCGGCGGAGCGGCAGCTCGCGGTCAGATGACCAGTCGGACGATGAAGACGCCGATGCCAGCGACGGCCAACGCCACGCCGGCCCACGCCTGCCATGCTCGGTCGACTGACCTGCGACCTTGAACCGCGGACCCAATCGTGAACAGAGTCGCCAGGATGGCAAGCCCGCCGGCGGAAACCGCGATGGCGGCGGTCAGAGCACCCAGGACCAACGCGGATGTCGCCATGTAGTTGGCACGGCTGGTCTCAGCTTGCTTGGCGGCCGTGATGGCCTGATCGGATGAGCTTCCGGAGGCCAGGGTTTTCAATGCGGCCTTGAGCGCACGCTTCCGAAAGGGCGGAGCCACGTTCGCGTTGACCCAGCTGTTCCACTGCTGTCGGGTATCCAGAGGTAGGGTGGCCATGACTTCTCCTGCGATTGGGATGAGGCGGAAGCGCCAGGTTACGGACCGCCAGTCGGGAATTGCAATCCTTTGTTCTTCACGCCTACACGCGTTCTTTAACAGCGACGACGAGCCGATGAGCGGAAGCGTTTTACCTTGTGGTTTTGTTAGGCCGTACGGATGGCTGGAAGCTGAACCTGCCCCACATACATATATAAGGAAGGGAGGTGCAGGTCATGGCCTTCATGCCTGCGCCCCCGCACACGCCGCGACGAGCACGTCGTTGAACTCATCGGGGCGCTTGATGCATGCGAAGTGGTCGCCGGGCACCTCGAACACGAAGCCCCGGCCGAGGACCTTCGCCAGCTCTTTCTGCGCCTCTGGCGAGACGACCTTGTCGTCCTGGGTCACGATCACCGCCGCGCCGCAGGTGCTTTCGCCGAGCCACGACGCCGAGTCGAAGCGAGACGCCTCGCCGATCGCGTCGAGCAAGGCCGCGGTGTCGTGCCGGCGCACCTCGCTCATCAGCCAGCGGCCGCGGTCCGAGCCGGTCGACTTCGGCGCCATAAGCGCTAGCATCGCGGCCCGGCGCATCGACTCGGGCATGCGCCGGACTGCGCGCTCGAGGAGTTGCACGAACCCGCCGGCGGTCGGAACGTCGAACTTGCTGGCGGTCGCGCAAAGCACGACGCCTGACACCAGCTCCGGGTGGCGACGCACGAATATCTGGGCCACCAGGCCGCCGAGCGAGTAGCCGACCACGATGACGCGGCCGAGCTCCAGCGTCCGCACGATGGCGGCCAGGTCGTCGGCGCACTCGTCGCCGCTGAAGCGCCGCGTCGGCAGGCCCCGGCCGTGACCGCGCAGGTCGGGCGCGACGACGTTGAAGCGCCGGGAGAGGACAGGCACCGCCAGCGACCAGTTCAGGTCGGCGGTCGCCATGAGCCCATGAAGCAGCAGGACGGTGGGCGCTCCGGCCGGGCCCTCCGCCACGCGGACAAATGCTGTGCCCCGGCCCGGAAGGTCGACGAGCCGGCCCTGTGGCAGCTCGTCCGCGAAGTGAAGGTCCGCGAGGTCCAGGCGCTCGATCGCAATCCGTGGGCGGCGCGGGGCACCGGTCTGTCGGGAACGGGTCTTGCCGAACATTTCTCTCCTCCTGCGGCCCCGGGTGGGGCGGCTGAGGCGAGGGTTCGGGCATACCTGTGGCGCCAAGGTCTGGAGTGGATGTCGATCTAGTCCGAGACGGAACCGAGACCAGTCTTTGAGCTCGAAGACGAGGTCGAGATCAGGCCGGCGAGGCGGACTCCTCGAGCTCGCGCAGGCGGTCGACCAGGCGTCTCACGCCGTACGAGCGGCGGTTGAAGTAGGCGGCCCGGCTGAGGCCGACCCGCATCTCGACCGCGTAGTGGCCCCCGATCCGGTGCACGTAATAGAGGTCGAGGATCTGGCCCGCCTGGGCGTCCTGCTGGAACGCTGAGCTGCGCAGGTGCTCGATCGCATCCTGGATTGTCTTGCGCAACTCGCCCGACGATGGCGCCGCGATGCAGCGCATGGCGATCAGCGGGCTGTCCGCCAGGTCACGGGTGCTGTGCAGGACCTTGAGGGCGTGCTCGACCCGCTCCACGGTCACGTCTGGGGCCTCGGTCGATGACTCCTGGGTCATGGCCGGCCACAAGACGGATGCGGCGCGCACCGCATCAGCACCCGGGAAGAGGAAGTAGCTCATCAGCCCACCGACGATTCCGCACGCGACCACCGTGCCGAACGTCATGTCCGGCTGCCACCAGGTTCCCGGGTCGAAGCTGATCCAGACCAGGTACACGCCGGCCGATAGCGCGCCCATGAGGACGGCGAAGACATGCAGCCGCAGCACGCGGTCGGCGCGAGGCCGCAGCAGCGCGAGGATGACGTCCCCCAGCACACCGACGATCAGGCCGACGCCGACCATCGAGAAGTGACCCAGCTGCGTGGCGGTGAAGAACGCGCTGACAGTGAGCATGAGCGTGATGCTGCCGACCGGCAGCCGTGTTTGCTTGAGGATCCACAGGATGACCCCGGTAACCGCCGCGGCTTGCATCATCAGCCCGAGCGCACCCAGGATCTCCTCGCGGTGGTTACCCGCGTCAAACGCGCTCAGTGGGCTGGGAAGCCTGACCTCAATCGAGGCATAGCGATCGATGTATGGGTGGTCGAACTGCGTGAAGAAGGTCACCGTAGCCAGCAGCAGCACCGCCGACAGGAGGGCGGTGGGGCCCGCCACCAGCTCGCCGCGGCCGGTGGAGGCGAGCAAGGGGCCGACGACAATGAGAACTCCCCCAGCGATCTCCAGGAGGTTGGGCAAACGGAAGATCGCGGGCACGCCGATCGCCGGACCGAGCGCTTCGGTCCACCATCCGTTGATCAGGACCCCGACCAGGAAGAGGGCGCACCCGACCGCGCTGACTGCGTATCCGTCGCGGATCAGGGAGCTCGCGCGACGAGTGCGGCGCCATGCGAGCACACCGGTCACGACGAGAAAGAGCGCGAGGACGACCCACGCTGCCTGGAACGGAATCTCGGAGCCCTTGGGCAGCGGCGACCGGTTTCGAGTCATCCACGCGTACTCGTATCCGGCGCTGACGAGGATGGCGGCGAGGCCCACAAAGCCCCAATCGAACGCGGTGCCGGCAAGCCACCAGCGCGTCCATGCCGCGGGACGTCCGTTTCCTTCCATCGCCGGCGCCTCGCCGGTGGCGTCGAGCATCGCCATTCCGCGCGTAGCATGCACGGGCCCCGCGGCGACCGCAATACGAATGGTTGACGCCACCGGCGCGAAGCGGGAGCATGCCTGGCGTGACGGCGATCGACAGGTATGACGTCCTGGTCGTGGGGTCAGGTTTTGGCGGCTCGGTCGCCGCGCTGCGGCTGGCCGAGAAAGGCCACCGCGTCGCCGTGCTCGAGGCGGGCAAACGCTGGAACGCGTCCGACTTTGCCCGCACCAACTGGAACGTGCGCCGGTTTCTGTGGATGCCGAACCTCTTCTGCCACGGCATCCTCCGGCTGACACTGCTGAGCGACGTCCTCGCCGGCTCCGGGTCGGGCGTCGGAGGCGGCAGCCTCGTCTACGCCAACACGCTGCCCGTCCCGAGACCGGACATATTCGCCCACCCCGAGTGGCCGGCGGGCACAGGTTGGCGACAGGCCCTCGCGCCTCATTACGAGACCGCGAAGCGGATGCTCGGGGCGGCCGTCAATCCGCGGTTGACCGCGGCCGACCGGGTGATGAAGGAATGCGCGGACGACATCGGCAAAGGCGCCACGTTCCACGCCACCGAGGTCGCGGTCTTCTTCGGCGAGCCCGGCAAGGTGATGCCGGATCCGTACTTCGGCGGACAGGGGCCTGATCGCGCCGGCTGCATCTTCTGCGGCGGCTGCATGGTCGGCTGCCGGCACAACGCCAAGAACACGCTCGACAAGAACTACCTGTACCTGGCGGAAAAGCTCGGCGTCGACATCTTTCCCGAGACCCAGGTCGATCGCATCGGGCGGAACGGCCTCGATGGTTACCGGCTCTCGACGTTCCGGCCGACACGCATGCTGCGGCGCGAGCGCAAGCAGTGGACGGCGCCTGTGATCGTCCTCGCCGCGGGCGTTCTCGGCACGGTCGACCTGCTGCTTCGGGCGCGCGAGGAAGGGTGGCTGCGGGACCTGTCGCCGGCCGTAGGCCGCCGTGTCCGCACCAACAGCGAGACGATCGTCGCCGCGACAGCCCGCGGCGGGGACGCGGACTTCACCGACGGCGTCTCGATCACCTCGAGCATCTATCCCGACGACGTCACGCACATCGAGCCGGTGCGCTACCCGCGCGGCTCCGACCTCATCGGCCTGCTCGCCAAGCCGCTTACCGACGGGGGTGGCCGGGTGCCTCGTCCACTGCGCTTCATCGCCGCCTGCGTCACGCGGCCCGCCGACTTGGTGCGGTCGCTCGTTCCTTTTGGCTGGGCACGGCGCACGATCCTGCTGCTGGTGATGCAGGTGAACGACAACTCCCTCGAGCTGGTGCGCCGCCGGCGGTGGTACCGGCCGTGGGCGCGCGTGCTCGACTCGAGGAACCCGAACGCGAGCGAGAAGCGGAATCAGTCCTACATCCCGATCGCCAACGAGATGGCGAGGAGGGTCGCGAAAAAGATCGGAGGCTGGCCGGCGAGCTCGATCAACGAAGTGCTGCTGGACATCCCGTCGACCGCGCACATGCTGGGCGGCGCGTGCATCGGCAGCGACCCGGCGACCGCCGTGTGCGACGACCACAACCGCGTCTTCGGCTGCGAGGGGCTCTACGTCGTCGACGGCTCCGCGATCCCGGTCAACCTCGGCGTCAACCCGGCGCTGACGATCACCGCGCTCGCCGAGCACGCGATGAGCCTCGTCCCCGCGAAGGCCGAGGCTGCGCCGGTGATGGCCGCTAGAACAGGCCGGTGAGCCACCGCCGGAGAGGTTTGCGCCCGGCGGGTTCCTGATACTCGGGCAGGAGAGCGGCCACCGCCTGCCCGCCGAGACGATGGACCTCTTCCACCGTGCTGCCGGCGGTCGGGATCGGCTCCCCCACCCGGATGAAGAATCGCTTGCCGAGCCAGACGTCCTTCATGCCCGCGAGCGCAACCGGCAGCACCGGCACCATGGCGTCGACCGCGAAATGCGCGAATCCCTTTCTAAACGGGAGCAGCTGCCCTTCGCGAGGGCCGAAGTCGCCCTCGGGAAAGATCGCGACGACACCTCCGGCGGCGAGGCAGCGCTCGACGTGGCGGAACAGCGCTGGGTTGCCGCGCTGGGCCCGATCGACTGGCACGATGCCGCCCGTCGCGCGGACGAGGGCCCAGAGCGGGCGATTCTTCATCATCGAAGTCGGGTCGGCGAGGTAGTGGATCCTCGGCTCGGCCGGGAACAGCAGGAGGATGCTGATCGCGTCCATCCAGCCGAGGTGGTTGGCGATGAGGACGTAGGCGGAGCCAGGGACGCGATCGAGTCCACCGACGTCGAAGCGGAACAGCAACCGGAAGAGCGGCCGCGCGACCAGCCGCGCCACGCGGAACGTCGGGCTCGCCTTGCGCCCGACGGGCAGCATGTCCGCCGCGGGGATGGCGCTGCCACGGACCTCGGCTGACGGCTGGAAGCGAAGCGCCTCCCAACGGCCGTCGAGCGACGCCTCGTCGGTGGCGGTCAGGCCGGCGGCGTGCAGCGCATGCCAGCCGTGATTGCGGCTGAGGTCGGTCTCGGCGCCAGAGGCGGCGGCCGGGTAGCTGACCCACAGCAGGCCGCCGGTCTTCAAGGCCTTGAGACCGAGGGGAAAGTCGCGGTCGACGTCGGCGCGGTTGCCGGCGAAGAGCTGAACGAGGTCGGCCTGGGTGTCGACTCCGGCCGGGACGATGGCGGCGCCGTCCGGGAGCGGGTCCAGCTGGGCGAGGTAGCCCTCTGGCGGGTTGAGAACAAGGCAGCGGTCGCCGGCCTCGATCTTGAGCTTGCGCGAGAGCTCTGACGATGGCACGCGCACATTGTTGTCCAGAGGACGGTGGTTGCGGATCGGGGCGCTGACATACTGGAGCCGCCGTGGAGCAGCGGATCAGCCTGGTGACTCTTGGCGTCTCAGACCTCGCCCGCGCGCGTGCCTTCTACGAGGCGATGGGGTGGCGCGGGGCCGTGCAGCCTGACGACGAGGTCGCGTTCTTCCAGGCGGGCGGAATGGTCTTCGGCCTGTGGGCGGCCCTCGGTGGGCACCCATCGCCAAGCGTCGAGCTTGCGTACAACGTGCGCACGCCGGCCGAGGTCGACGCCGTCCTCGCGGAGGCCGAGCGCGCCGGCGGTACGATCGCCCGTCCGGCCGCCCACGCCGACTGGGGCGGCTACACCGGCGCGTTCGCCGACCCGGACGGGCACGTGTGGGAGGTCGCCCACAACCCCGACTGGAAGCTCGCCGCGGACGGGTCCGTGCGGCTCTCCTAGCCGCTGGACCCGCGTTGGCCATGGCCGTCAGGGGTAGCTGACCACCGTCACCGGAACATCCGGAGGCGCCCGCATCGTTGACCACGTGCAGGATGCCGCCCTTCCCGTGCGAGGGGTCGAGAAAGATCGTCAGCAGGTCGCGAAGGCTGCCGGCCGGCAGCGACGCCGGCACCTCGAAGGCGCGATCCGCATAGATGTTCACGCCCTGGTTGAAGAACGAGTAGCTGCCCATGCCGTAGCCGGCAAAGCTCGCCACGTCGGGCGAGACCTTGAACGCCGCGTAGCCGTCGACACCCGGCGCCTCCATCCACGCGTCCTGGCTCGGCGGGTCGTACGGCATCTCGTTCTGGAAGAAGACCACGGTGCCGCCCTCGCCGTTCCAGATCACCTCGTACTCCTGGAAGTGCTCGACGAACAGGCCGTACGCGGTGACGTTGTCGCCATTGACGATGACCCCGGTGTCGGCGGTGTTGACGGTCCACCCCACCCCGTTGCCGTGGTCGGCGCGCCACGCCCAGATGTCGTCGAGGATCACGTGGCCGGTGTCGACGACCAGGCTCGTCGTTGCGCTGCCCGCGGCGGCTCCACCGACGCGGAAGAAAACGTCAGAAAGCGCGGACGGGTCTGAGGCGTCGCCGCGCTCGTGACCGGTTCCCACCTGCAGGAGGACGCTCGAGTTACGCGCCCCGGCGTCGAATATCAACCCGGACACGACATCGCCCCGGGCGTTGACCAGCCTCATCGCCGGGCGGCCGTTGTCGGGGACCAGGGTCGGAAAGCCCAGGCCGAGGACCACGGTGTCCGGGTGCTGGACCTCGATGGTCTGATCGAGGTGATACACCCCGGGCGTCAGGATGAGGTTCTTGCCCGAGGCCAGGGCGGAGGTGATGGAGGGCGCGGAGTCGCCTGGCCTTGCGATGAAGAAGCGGTCGAGCGGAATCGAGACGCCAGGCGTCTGGCCGGTCGCCCATGACGTGCCCGTGGTGTCGTGCCGCGCCGAGGGAACGAAGACGGCGAAGCCGCCGTTCGCGTCCTCATATAGATATGGCGCCTCGCGGGTCACCGGGCTCGTCGCCAGCGTCGTGTAGGGCGGGTTCGGGAAGCTCTGCGCCGGGGCGCCGATGACGCCCGAGAAGACCTGGTTCCACACCGCGTTGGTCCACACGTCGACCTTGCTGTTGCGCGTGATCCACTGCTGCTGCGAGCCGTTGACGATGACGCTGCCGTCGAAGGCGGAGTCGGCGATGAATCCGCCGCTCGCGAACGACGGGCCGGTGCAGTAGTCCATGAGCGTCGCAAAACCGTTGACGTGGACGCGCCGCATGGGAGCCGCCTGGGAGACCGCCCAGAACTCGCCGCTGTAGCAGCCGAAGTTCGGCGTGCTGACGTTGATCGTGAGGTTCGACAGCGATCGCCAGAAGTTGTTCAGCGCTGTGCAGTTGCCGGGTCCGGAGCACTGGTTGCGGACGTAGACGGAGCCGTTGATCACGACGTCCGCCGGCGATTGGCCGAGCCCGGCTACGGCGGTGTAGTAGCCGACCTGGAAGTTGAGCGGATCGTCGGGCGATCCGTACGTCCCCGGCTTGAAGAGGAGCGCGTCGCCTGGATCTCGCTCTGCGGCATCGACGCGTTGAAGAAGTAGACGTTCGGACCAAGGTCCGGCTTTGCAGGCGCCGCTTGAACCGTGGGCACGAACATGCTCGATGACAGGGCGAACGCGAAGAGCGTCGCGGCAGCTGCGACCAGGCGCCTATCGATCCTCATCTGATGAACCTCCACCCGCAGATTGAGCCTCAGGTCCAGCGAAGACCCCCCGCCCAAATCGTATAGGCGCCGCCGCGGTCCGGCGCTCAGCCGGCCAGCGTCTGCTGAGTGCGATTGGACCGACGCTGGAGTGCGACCTCTGCCGCCAGCTTCCAGTGTCGCCCGGCGAGGCGAACGTCACCCCGAGCTTCCAGGAGCTGGGCATAAGCCGCGTGGCTTTCGGCGAGCCGGTCCCTCAAGCCTTCGCTCTTCAACAGACGAAACGCTTTGGCGAACGCTCGGTCCGCCAGCTGGCGCCGGCCCATGCGCTCGTGGGACTGCGCCATCAGCATGTGGCCGGTGCTGAGCGCCAGCGTCTCACCCAGACGCTCAGCAAGGTCGATCGCCTGCCGAATGGTGACGGCGGCATCGTTATGGCGTCGCGTCTGCAGCTGAAGGTCGGCAAGGCTCAGAAGCACGTGGCTCATGGCCCGTTCGGTGCCTGCCTCGCCGAGGTGTTCGAGGGCGGAGCGGAACGCCTCCTCGGCACGAACCATCTGTCCCTGTCGCATAAGCAACAGGCCGAGCTCGTTTTCTCCACGCGCCAGCAGAGCCTTGTCGTTTTCCAAGGCGTAGAGCGCCAACGCCTTGTGGGTGAACTCGATGGCCCGGGCGATGTCACCCCGTTCCTGGTAGGCGATGCTCAGGCCGTGGTACGTCCGGCCGAGGCGGGGCAGGTCTCGAACACCCCCCGCCAGAGCGAGCGCCTCTTCGTAATACGCGACCGCCTTGTCGTAGGTGTGATTCTTGACGTGGATGGTCGCGATGTGCTCGAGGATCCTGACCTCAGTCCCAGGCAAGCGTGGTTCGGTCGACCGGCAGAGCTTGAGAGCGCGTTCGGCGACACCCAATGCACGACCGTCCTCTTTGAGGTAGAGGGCACAGGCTTGCCAGTCGGCGCATTCGGCTCCGAGCCACGGGTCCGGCGCGGCCTCCAGAATCAGCTCGGCCTTCCGAAGGTGGTCCAGCGCCTCGTCCGGCGACGTCAGGCGAACAAGCGCCTGGCCGACGTACAGCCGCACATGCGCCTCGGTCGCCGGCATCAGCTTCTGCTCCAGGATTTGCATCCCCAACGTCCTCGCCTCGTCGAAACGCTGCTGCAGGCAAAGGGCCTGCAGCTGATCGGTGCGAGGGTCGGTCGCAATCCGGGCATCAGCCGGTTTGCTGGACTCCCCGCTCAGGAAGTAACTCAAGGGCCGGCCGGTCCGGGACGCGATCATCTCCAGCGTCCGCATCGACGGGCGCGTCCTCCCCGATTCGATGAGGAAGATCGCCTGCCGGCTGACGTCACCCCCGGCGAGGTTGGCCATGCTGAGACCGGCGTCAAGCCTGGCCAGTCGAATCAGGCCAGGTGCTACGTCCACCCCGGCGCGCGGCCCGCGTGGCTTGGGCTGAGCCATGCTGATCCCGGCGAGTTTAGCTCACCGCTTCACATTCAAGGGGCCCAGTAAAGCCACGCGGGACCTGTCGCTTGACTAGACTCCGGGCCCCGTGCTGTCGGCAAGCACCGAGAGAGCGGTCAGGACCAGAAGACAGAACGCCAGAATCGAAGCCAGACCGAACCTGCGCATGGCGGCGCCTCCTGCATGAATGAGCCGGCCGTAGGCCGGCACTTAGGCGCGATATAGCAGCCAGCGGATCAGCCGTCAAGCGAGACGAATGGTTCGCGTCTCTTGAGTAAAGTTGTCGCTTGACAATTCGGGCGGTTGCTTGACAATGTATCTCGCTCAGTTACCGCGTTGCCGTGCGGAGTCGGAAGGGGCCGGATGGGGCAAGTCATGCGTCTGCAGGGTCAAGTCTCAAACGGTCGCTCTGCGCCCTCTCGCGCCGCACCTCGACGCTCAACCCGCGCCAGGTTGACATTCAGCCGGCGTGAATGGAGGTGCCAGTGAAACGATTGAGGCGGCTTGCGATTCCACTGATTCTGGTAATTGGCGCCTTTCAGGTCGTCTGGGGCGCGACCCCTGCGCTGGCCAGCCCCGGGAGCCTCCTCAGGTCGATCACGGTCAGCCCGGCGCCGAACTGCGACGGCTTCGACGATCACATCACGCTTTCGGTCGGTATCGCATTCGACGGCAAAGAGCTGCTGGTTTCCTGTTCGAACACCAATGCCGCCCAGAACGAGATCATCACCCGAGTTGACCCGAGCACCGGGGCCAACCTGGGCACCTACGTGGTCTCGGGCATGATCCCGGGCGAAGGCATCGGTGCCATGTCGTGGGACGGCGACGTCGGCCAGCTGTGGATCGGCACCGCGAATGCGCTCCCACAGAGGATCTACAGCGTGGTCCTGGACAAGACGCTGGGAACCGGAGTCGCAACTTTCCGCTTCTCCCACGCGGCCGACGGCCTCAGTATCGTCGACGGAATCGCGTACGACGGCACGGACAAGTCCATCTGGATGAGCCCCGACGTGTCCGACACCATCTACCACTACACCCTGGCCGGCGTGCTGCTGGGATCGCACAGTGGACTCCGGGCGTCGCTCAGCTGCCCGTTCCCCGGAGGCAACTCGGGCATAGCGGTCGCCAGCACCACCACGCTGTACCTCTCCACCGACGGCTGCTCGACCATCTACACGGCCGACAAGGCGTTCGCCTCGTTCACGCTCTTCGCCTCCACGAACACCAGGCTCGAAGACCTGGAGTGCGACAACGTCGACTTCGCACCCCTGGGCGCGCTCTGGAGCAAGGACGCCTACGACTGGGAGCTGCGCGCCTTTGAAGCCCCCGCGGAGCAGTGCGCTCCGGGCGGCGACCCGGCCATCAAGGCGGCCGGCGCGAACCTGAGCGGAACCGAGGGTTCGACCACCACCGGTACCGTCGCTACGTTCACCGACCCTGATCCGGCGTCGACGGCAGCCGAATACGCGGCGACGATCGACTGGGGAGACACCACCACATCGGCGGGGGTGATCAGCGGCCCCGTGGGCGGTCCCTTCACCGTCACCGGCAGCCACGTGTACCAGGAGGAGGGGTCCTACACGCTGACCGTCAAGATCACCGACGTCGACAACCCGGGCAACACGGCCACTGTTTCCTCGACCGCCACGATCGGAGACGCTGCCCTGGCGGCTGTCTGCGCCGCGCCGGCGGCGATCCCGATGTCCTACAGCGGTCCGACGGCCGGCCTCTCCGACGCCAACCACTTCGGAACCACCGCCGACTTCACCGCGACGATCAACTGGGGCGACACATCGAGCTCGGCCGGTACGGTCACCGGACCGATGGGTGGGCCTTACGTCGTGAGTGGCAGTCACAGCTACGCCGCGCCGGGACCTTACACGATCACAACCACGATCAACGATGACGGCGGCTCGTCGGCCACGGCATCGTGCAGCGTCACTGTTTTCGTCGTCGTCGCCGGCGGAAGCTTCGTGATCGGAGACGGCAACGCAGCCCTGGGCACCAACGTGACCTTCTGGGGCGCGCAGTGGTCGAAGCTCAACACCCTCAGCGGCGGGTCAGCGCCGGCCGCGTTCAAGGGCTTCGAGGACACGCCCTCGACGGCTGCCTGTGGCACCCAGTGGTCAACAGACCCGGGCAACAGCACCCCACCTCCGCCCGGCCCACTTCCGGCTTTCATGGCGGTCGTCGTCTCGAGCTCCATCAGCCAGTCCGGCTCGACGATCTCAGGCGACACCGTGCACATCGTCGTGGTGAGGACCAACCCCGGGTATCAGCCGAATCCCGGTCATGCCGGGACCGGCACCGTGGTCGCGCAGATCTGCTGAGCGAACCAGAGAAACCACCCTTCCACTGCAAGAGGGAGCGGGCAACCGCTCCCTCCTTTGTTCCGACGGGATGATCGGTCCCGGCTGCGCCCGCCGCGCCGGCCGGATGCGGGTTAGCCCAGGAAGATCCCCGACACAACCGCGTTGACGCCCGCGGTCCTGGTCACGGTCACCGTCACCGTCCCCCCGGCGGCGACGCTGATGGGGACGCTGATCCAGGCGCCCTGAGAGAAGTCGGCGTTGAGGTAGGCGGTCTGGGGACCGGAGCCGTCATTGACCGTGACGGTCTCCCGCCGGCCCAGGTTGTCGAAGTCGACGGCATAGAGGTGGATGCTGCCGCTGTAGGCGCTGCTGAAGGTGATGCGCACCTTCACCTGGTTGCCGTCGTAGGCGCACGCGGCCTGGCGCGTCGACCCATTGGGGCTCTGCAGCGCGCGCACGTCGCTGCTCGGGTTGGCCCAGATGAAGCGCTGGCCCTGGTCGACGGACAGGCTCGCGTTGGGAATCGAGACCAGGTCGCCTCCGTTCCAGCCCAGCAGCCCGTAGCCGTCGGCACCGTACGTTCCGACCCACGTGCCCTGCGGGGACTGGCCGTACGCCAC
>VBJE01000071.1 GCA_005879675.1 Chloroflexota bacterium | reverse complement strand
GGTTGCGGAGGATCTGGCGACAGCCGGAGGAGGAAAGGTTCCGACACGCCCTCCACGACCTGCTCCTGTACAGCCCCGACCGCGCGACCCTGGCCGACCGTGCGCTGATCTGGGCGGAGCGGCTGATCGGCGGCGACGGGGCCTACGTCATCGACTCCGATGGCTCGATCCTGGCTGCGCGCGGCCTCAGCGGCGACGAAGCGAAATCGCTGAGCGACAGGTCGGAGCACCTGAAGGACGGGAAATCGCCCGACGGCCGCACGCCCTGGCGCTCCGGATCAGCGCTTGTGACTCCGCTCGACCTGCGGCAGGGAAGAGGCGCGATGGTGGTCTTGTCCGGGCGCTTGAGCCCCCTGTTCGGGGACGACGAGCTGGGCCGGCTGCGGCAGTACGCGACGAGCATCACGGCCGGCCTGGACCGGGTCAGTCTCAACTCGAGGATCGCCGCCCTGGAACGCGCGAAAACGGACTTCTTGAACGTCGCCTCGCATGAGCTGCGCGGCCCGATGACGGTCATCAAGGGCTACCTGACGATGCTCGAAGCGGGTGCGCTCGGCGAGCTTTCGACCAAGGCCCACTCGGTGCTCCCGCTGCTGATCTCCAAGTCGGACGAGGTCACCTGGATGGTGGAGCAGATGATCGAGGCCGCACGCCTCGAAGAGGGACGTCTGGCTTTGAACTGTCATCGGACGGACATCGTCGAGCTGACCGACGCCGCGGTCGACGGTGTGAGGATGCTCCTCAGCGGCCACGAGGTGAAGCTCGACTCGCCCGCCCATCCGATCGACGCCGAGGTGGACCCCGACCGCTTCCAGATCGTGGTCCGCAATCTTCTTAGCAACGCCGCGAAGTACTCGGCCGCGGGTACCGAGATCAACGTCTCGCTGCGGCGCGACGACGACAACGCGTTCGTGTCCGTCGTCGATCGCGGAGTTGGCATCTCGGGTGCAGACCAGAAGCGGCTGTTCACGCGATTCGGACGCATCGACTCCAACGCGCACGTGCAGGGCACGGGTCTTGGCCTCTGGCTGTCCCGCGAGATCGCCCGCATGCACGACGGAGACCTGACCGTCAGGTCGACCGAGGGCGCGGGCAGCACGTTCACGTTCACGGTGCCGCTCAGCAAGTAACCTCACGGGGATGCAGGTTGCGGACGCCGAGGGGCGGTTCGAGCCGCGCCGTCCGCTCGACCTCCGGCGAACTCTGAACCCGCTGGGTTACGGGCCCTGGGCTCGGCGCGAGGAGGGCGCGGTCTGGCTGGCGTCGCGGACGCCCGCGGGCGCGGCGACGCTGCACATCGCCCGCCACAACGGGTCGATCGACCTCCGGGCCTGGGGACCGGGCGCGGACTGGGCTGTGATTCACGCGCCGACGCTGTGCGGGGAGGAGGACGACGACAGCGGCTTCAATCCCGCGCACCCGCTGGTCGCGCGCCTGCACCGGGAGACGCGCGGGCTGCGCATGCCGCGCACGCAGGCCGTGTTCGAGGCGCTGGTGCCGACCGTGATCGGCCAGCAAGTGACGACGGAGGAGGCGCACGAGTCGTACCGCCACATCGTCAACGCGCTGGGAGAGCCGGCGCCGGGCCCCGCCCGGCTGAAGCTGCCACCCGCGCCGCAGGTCTACGCGCGCACCCCTTACTGGGCCTTCCACCGCTTCGGCGTCGAGCGCCGTCGCGCGGACGTGATCATCCGGGCGGCGCGCAGCGTCAAGCGGCTCGAGGAGACGGTGAAGATGGACCTGGCGAGCGCCTACCGCCGTCTGCTGGCGTTCCCCGGGGTCGGCCCGTGGACGGCCGCCAAGGTGGCGATGGTCGCGCTCGGCGACGCCGACGCGGTGCCGGTCGGCGACTACCACCTGCCCCACTCGATCGGCCTGGTCTTCGACGGCACGGCGCGGTCCACCGACGAGCGGATGCTCGAGCTGCTCGAGCCGTATCGGGGCCATCGGGGACGGGTGATACGGCTGATCGTCGAGGCTGGGATCGCCGCGCCTCGATTCGGACCCCGCAAGCCCCTCCGGAACATCGCCGGGATGTAGCTCGCTCCCTCTCCCCATCGGGGAGAGGCACCCTCTCCCCCTCGGGGAGAGGGCCGGGGGAGAGGGGCTAAGTGGTCTACGCGTCGAGTGCCGCCAGCTCCTCCTCGACCAGGCCGATCAGCTCGCGCATGCCCGCGCTGTCGAAGATCAGCCGCGCCCCGGCCGCCCGGTAGAGCTCGGGCAGCGGCCGCGTCGCCCCGAGCGCCAGCGCCTCGCGGTAGCGTCGGACCGCCCCACCGCGGTCGCTGAGGCTGTTGCGCCACACCTGCAGCGCGCCGAGCTGCGCGATGCCGTACTCGATGTAATAGAACGGGTAGTCGAAGAAGTGCGGCTGGAAGTACCAGCGCGCGATCCGCTCGGCGTCGAGTCCGCTCCAGTCGACGTCGTCGCCTTCGAATCGACGCCGCAGCTCGAGCCACTTTTGGTCCCGCGCGTCGGCGTCGCGTCCCTCGGGCGTCGTGTACATCCACTGCTGGAAAGCGTCCACCGACGCGCAGTGAGCGAAGAAATACACCGCCCTCTCAAGCAGCCATCGCCGCGACCGCTCGGCGTCGGCAAGCGAGTAGTAGCCGCCGTGTTCCTCGTCGACGTATGGCGACGCCAGCAGCTCCATCGACATCGATGCGACCTCGGCCATCTCCGCACCGGGATGGCGCTGAAACAGGTACCGCAGGTTCGAGGCCTCGAAAACGTGGAACGCGTGCCCCGACTCGTGGAGCAGCGTGCGCACGTCCTCGTCGATCGCCACCGCGTTCATGAAGATCAGGGGCAGCTTGCGGTGTGGTAGCGAGTCGCAGAATCCGCCTGGGGCCTTGCCCTTGCGGTTGTCGAGGTCCAGCAGGCCCGCCTTCGCCATGCGCTCGAAGTAGCGGCCGAAGTCGGGATCGACGTTCTGATAGACGGATCCGGCGCGGGCGACGAAGTCGTCGATCCTCTCGTACGGCTTCAATGGCGGGCGGCCCTTGGGGTCGACCCACAGGTCCCACGGCCGCAGCCGGTCCACGCCCAGGTACTTGCGCTTGCGATCCAGCAGTCGCCTGGTCACCGGCAGGATCGCCTCCTCGACGGCCTCGTGGAACCGGAAGCAGTCGTCGGGGGTGTAGTCGAAGCGGTTCTTCTCGCGATGCGTGTAATCGCGGAAGTTCGCAAAGCCCGAGTTCCTGGCGACCTCCTGCCGCAGGTCGTACATCCGGTCGAACAGACCCGCGATGGTGTCGCGCTTCTCGATGTAGGGCTTGAACTGGTTGCGGAACGCACGCTCGCGCACCGCCCGGTCGTTCACCTCCAGGTAGGGCCACATCTGCTGGGGCGTCTTCTCCTCGCCGTCCCAGTCGACCGTCATCGCCCCGATCACCTTGGACCACTCGGTGGAGAGCTTCGCCAGCTGCGTGAACAGCGGCACGTTGGCTTCGCTGAAGAGTTCCATCTGGTTGCGGAAGCGCCGCACGGTCGTCTCGAGCTCAGGCGTCACGTAGCCGAGCTCGACGAGCTTTCGCTGCAGCCTTATGCGCTGCTCGTCGGCCTTCGGCCCGATCTCGCTCTCGAACCGCAGGCGCGCCGCCTCGCGCTCGGCGTCGGCGGTGTTGCATACGTACGCGAAGTTGGCCAGGGCCGCGGCTTCGGCGAGCATCGACTCGAACTCGGACCAGTCGGCGAGCCATTGCTCGACATTGCCGTGGTTCACCGGCCGGGTCGCCAGATCCTCGTAGTAGGGCACGACGTCCCGCCACGTGGCGTCCTGGAACGCGTCGGCCGAATCAGGCAGTGTTACCACCACACCCCGGCGGAAATGCTACAGAGGTCGTGGGTTGAAATCTTCACCGCCGCTACCGCCTGAGGTGCGGGCTGCCGTGGTTGCGGCGCTCGGAGGAGAGCCGGCCTCCGCGGAGTTCGCCTGGATGAGCTGGGCGGGCACCGTCTGGCGGCTGTCAGGCTCACGCGAGGAGATCTTCGTCAAGCGCGCGGCAGAGCTGGCGGGCGAGCGGGATCGCCTTGCGTGGTTGGCGGGGCGCTGGCCTGTACCCGAGCTGCTGGCGTTCATCCAGGCGGCCGGCGACGACTGGCTGCTCACGCGCGCCGTGGCCGGAGTGCCGATGTATGACCCGTCGGTCGGCTGGCCCCCTGCGCGCGTCGCCCAGGCGCTCGGCGAGGTCCTCCAAGAGCTGCACGCCGCCGACGGGCGCGACTGCCCGTTTGGAGTCCGCAAGCCTGGAAACGTCCTCGTCCACGGCGACTACGCGCTCCCGAACGTGCTCGTGCACGAAGGGATGTTCAGCGCCCTCGTCGACGTCGGCCGCGCGGGCCTCGGGAATCCCGAGGTCGACCTGGCGGCGGGCATCTGGACGCTCCAGTACAACTACGGCCGCGGCCACGCCCGCGCGTTCCTCGACGCCTATGGCTGGCCGCCCATGAGCGATGAAGCGATCGAGAAGCTGCGCCGGAAATACGCTAGGTAGGCAAAACGATGTTTTCGACCGCGCGCCAGCAGTACCAGGCCGCGATCGAGCGGTAGGGCCGGAACTTCTCGCCCTCGCCCTGCAGGGCCTTCGGTGCGATCATCTCCCGCTTGCGATGGGCCAGGGTCCAGCCTTTGCGCACGCCGTAGTCGTCGACAGGCCAGACGTCGAGCCGCCGCAGCTGAAAGATGAGAAACATCTCCGCCGTCCAGCGGCCGATGCCTCGGACCTGGACCAGCCTGGTGACGAGCTCGTCGTCGGGCAGCGAGTCGACGTCTCCAAGCGGCACCGTGCCGTCGGCGATCTTCCGCGCCAGGTCGGTGATGGCGGCCTCCTTCGGCCCGCTCACGCCCGCGGACCGCATGGCGCCCTCGGGCAAGGCCAGGACGGCCATGGGCGAGAGGCTGTCGGCGAACAGCTTGAGGAACCGGCCGTGGATCGCGGTCGCAGCCGCGCCGGCGAGCTGCTGGTACATGATCGAGCGCACCAGCGCCGCGAAGCTGTCGGGCATGGGATCGCGTAGGTCCATCGGTCCGGCGCGCTTGATCAGCGACGCCATCGCGGGGTCGCGGCGCGCGACCAGCCTGGTCCCTTTGAGGATCTCCTTTTGCAACACCTCCCCATTTATGAGGAGGTTGCGCCCCAGCCGCCGGAGGGGCGGCGCGGTGTCGCTCAGGCGAACTCGGACATGAACTGGGCGAAGTCGTCGCGCGACAGCCGCAGCTCGTCCTCGCCCAGGTCCTTCAGCGGCTGCTCGGGGATGTGCTCGGTGGTCGCGAAGTCCGACATCGCCGTGTCGACGTAGAGCAGGCCCGTCACCAGGTGGCCCTCGGCGCGGCCCTCTTCGATGACCTGGATCGCCGCGCGGCGGTCGGTCGGGTCGTGGTCCTCGCCCAGCTTTTTGAGCACGATGTGCGAGCCGTCATGCAGCCGCACGTCGCGCACGGTGCCGGGCTCGTAGTCGACGTGCACCTCTTCGAAGAAGGGGATGAACGAGACGTCGGCGATCGACTCCTCGTGGTCCTTGACCCAGCTGTAGCTCTTGGTCGAGCCGTCGTGGTCGTTGAACGTCACGCACGGCGAGATGATGTCGAGGATCGCCGTCCCGCGGTGCGCGATCGCGGCCTTGATCAGGGGCACGACCTGCTTGCCGTCGCCGCTGAATGAGCGCGCGACGAATGAGCACCCCAGCGCCAGGGCCACGGCGCACGGATCGATCGGCTGGAACGTATTGACCCCGCCTTTCTTCTGCACCGACCCCAGGTCTGCCGTGGCCGAGAACTGGCCCTTGGTCAGGCCATAGGTGCCGTTGTCTTCGATGATGTAGGTGCAGTCGACGTTGCGGCGGATCATGTGCATGAACTGCCCAAGGCCGATGGACGCGGTGTCGCCGTCGCCGGAGACGCCGAGCATGATGAGCTGCCGGTTCGCCAGGTGCGCTCCGGTTGTCAGCGCCGGCATGCGGCCGTGGACGCCGTTGAATCCGTGTGCGCTCTCGACGAAGTAGGCCGGCGTCTTCGACGAGCAGCCGATGCCGGACATCTTGGCGAGCATGTGTGGCTCGACTCCGAGCTCGTACAGCGCCTTGATCATGTGGTTGGTGATCGAGTTGTGGCCGCAGCCGGCGCACAGGGTCGTCGCCGCGCCCTTGTACGCGTCGCGGGGCAGTCCGACGCGGTTCACCGTCGCGCTCATGTGGGCACGGCCTCCTGCTCCATCAGCGGCTCGATGATGGCACCGGCGGGGATCGGCTGTCCGTTGTAGTGCCGGATCGAGCGCATTCGGTCGACCAGCGCCGCGGGCAGGGCCAGGCGGATGAGGTCGAACAGCTGGCCGTCGCGGTTCTGCTCCACGACGTACACGCGCTCGTGGCGGGCGACGAACCGGGCGACCTCGTCGCTTAGCGGCAGCGCCCGCACGCGCATGTAGTCGACGTTCTTGCCCTTCTCGTCGAGCGCCTGGCGGGCCTCGACCACGGCCGCATCGGTGGAGCCGAACGCGATC
This sequence comes from Chloroflexota bacterium, assembly GCA_005879675.1. Taxonomy (GTDB): domain Bacteria; phylum Chloroflexota; class Dormibacteria; order Dormibacterales; family Dormibacteraceae; genus 40CM-4-65-16. Next base: position 4,131 of record VBJE01000071.1, on the reverse strand, counting down.
AGCCCGATGGGCGACCCCTTTTCGTCCACCACCGGCGCGGGCAGCTCGTGTCGCGCCGTCTCGAGCTTGCGCGTCAGCCGGTCCATGTTCCGGGCGTAGGCGTCGGCGCCCTCGGTGTAGCGCGCCATCTCGTCGTGCCCCGAGCCGCGGGTGAAGTAACCGGCGGCCGGGTGGTCGGTGCCGGGCAGCGTGCGGTAGGTCACCCCGTCGCCGTCGACGTCGCGGTAGCGCCCCCATTCGCCGGCGAGCTTCTCCAGGTCATCCTTGGCGAGGACCTTGCCGCGGTCGAACTTCTTCTCCGGATACTTGAACTCGGGCGTCATCCAGAGGTTCATTCCGAGATCGAGGTCCGAGAGCACGAACACCGGCGTCTGGAATCGGTCGGCGTGGTCGAATGCATCGCGCGCGAACTCGTAGCACTCCTCGACCGTGCCGGGCAGCAGGACCAGGTGCTTGGTGTCGCCGTGCGAGAGCGTGTAGACGAACCCGAGGTCCGCCTGCGACGTGCGCGTCGGCAGGCCGGTCGACGGGCCGATGCGCTGGATGTCGAAGATCACGACCGGCACCTCCGCGTAGTACGCGAGGCCGGAGAACTCCGCCATCAGCGAGATGCAGCTCATCCTCCGCCTGCACGACGGAGATCCGCTTCTCGCCGTTGCCGTCGCCGCGGAAGCGGTCCGAGTAGGCGATCACGTATTCGCAGAGCGAGGAAGAGGGGGTGATGGGGTACCACGCCACGACCGTGACCCCGCCCATCAGAGCGCCGATCGCGGCCGCCTGGTTGCCTTCGACCAGGACCTTGCCCTCGACCACGCCGGTCATGGGCTCGAGACGATACGGGTCCTGCTTGGAGAAGTTGTCCTGCCAGTGGTCGAACCCGACCTTGATGGCGTCGAGGTTGACCTGGACCGCCTTGGGCTTGGCCAGGAACTGGCGGCGGACACCGTGCTCGATGGCCTCCCACGGGATGCCGAGCACGCCGGCGACCACGCCGACGTAGATCATGTTCGCCAGCTGCTTTCGCAGGGTGTCGCTCTGGATCTTTGACTTCGCGAGCTTGGCGAAGGGAACCGGGTAATAGGTCACGTCGGTTCGCACGTCGGCCGTCGAGAACACCTCCTCGTGGATCACGACCCCGCCAGGGCGCACGGTCTTGAGGTCCTCGCGCCACGTGGCGACGTTGAAGGCGACCAGGATGTCGACCTTGTCCGAGCGCGCCATGTGCCCTTCGGGCGTGATCCGAAGCTGGTACCACGTCGGAAGGCCTTCGATGTTCGAGGGGAACACGTTTTTCGGGGCGACCGGGATACCCATGTGGAAGATCGCCCTGGTCAGTACCAGGTTGGCGGTTTGGCTGCCTGACCCGTTGACGGTGGCTGCCTGGATTGTGAGGTCGTTGACGATGGGCTCGGTCACTTCGATTTATGGGGTTGGCGGATTACGGATTCTACGCGGCTGCAGGAGGCAGCCTCGATTCCTTACAGTCCATCCGTCGTGAAGGTGGCGGTGCCGAGGGAGATCGAGCAGGGGGAGCGTCGCGTCGCGCTCGTTCCCGACACCGCCAGGATGCTGGTCGCAGCCGGCCTGGAGGTCGGCGTCGAAGCGGGCGCTGGGGCTGCGGCCTTCATCGCCGACGAGCTCTATCAGAAGGCCGGCGCCGCCGTCGCGGGCCGGGCCGGCTCCGTGCTCCGCGACGCCGACGCCGTGCTCAAGGTGCAGGCGCCGCGCGAGAGCGAGATCTCGCTGCTGAAGAAGGGCGCCGTCCTCATCAGCTTCCTCCAGCCGGCGACGCAGGGCGACATCGTCCGCTCGCTCGCCAGCCACGGCATCACCGCGTTCAGCCTCGAGCTCCTGCCGCGCATCTCCCGCGCGCAGTCGATGGATGCTCTTTCGTCCCAGGCATCGGCGGCGGGCTACAAGGCGGTGCTGATGGCTGCCGACCGGCTCGGCAAGCTGTTCCCGATGATGATGACCGCGGCCGGAACGGTCGCGCCGACTCGCGTGCTCGTCATGGGCGCCGGGGTCGCGGGCCTGCAGGCGATCGCGACCGCGCGCCGCCTGGGCGCGGTCGTTTCCGCCTACGACGTCCGCCCGGCGGTGAAAGAGGAGGTCTCGTCCCTGGGCGCGACCTTCATCGAGCTGCCGCTGGAGACGCAGGAGGGGGAGGGAGGCTACGCGCGCGAGCAGTCGGAGGAGTTCCTGCGCCAGCAGCGCGAGCTCATCGGCGAGCACGTCGCCAAATCGGACGTCGTCATCACCACCGCGGCCGTGCCCGGTCGCCGCGCGCCGATGCTGGTGACCGCGGAGATGGTCAGGGGCATGCGCCCGGGATCGGTGATCGTCGACCTGGCGGCCGAGACCGGCGGCAACGTGGAGTTGACGCAGCCGGGCAAGGAGGCAGACGTCAACGGCGTGACGATCATCGGCACCCGCAACATCCCTTCCACGATGCCGCTCACGACCAGCCAGCTGTTCGCGCGCAACGTGGCCAACCTGCTGCTGCACCTGGTCAAGAACGGGGCCGTCTCGCTCGATTTCGCGGACGAGATCACCAAGGGCGCGTGCGTCACGCACGGCGGCGAGATCGTCAACGAGCGAGCGAAGCAGGCGCTGTCCGCGGCATGACGAACGAGCTGCTCAACGAGCTGACGATCTTCGTGCTTGCCGTCTTCGTCGGCTTCGAGGTCATCTCCAAGGTGCCGACGATCCTGCACACGCCGCTGATGTCGGGCACCAACGCGATCCACGGCATCATCCTGGTCGGCGCCATCCTGATCGCCGCGGGCGCGGACTCGCCGGTCACGATCGTGCTCGGCCTGGTCGCGGTCACGCTGGCGACGACCAACGTGGTCGGCGGCTTTGTCGTCACCGACCGCATGCTCGAGATGTTCAAAGGCCGCCAGCCGGCCCAACAGGCGAGGCCAGAGACGGTCAAGAAATGAGCGTCGCCATCGCCCTCGCCTATCTGCTGGCGGCGGTGCTTTTCATCCTCGGCCTGAAGCAGCTGAGCTCGCCCAAGGGGGCGCGCAACGGCAACTTCACAGCCGCCCTGGGGATGGTGGTCGCGCTGGCGGCGACGCTTCCCCTGCTGCACTTCACGCGGTCTGGTCTGACGATCATCGCCATCGGCGTGGCCGTGGGCACGGTCGTCGGCGCGTTCGGCGCGCGAATGGTGCGCATGACCGCGATCCCGCAGATGGTGGCGCTGTTCAACGGGGTCGGTGGTGGCGCGGCCGCGCTCGTCGCCGTCGCCGAGCTGCTCAAGTTCGGTGTCCATCCGCCGCTCGGCGAGGCATTCCCGAGCGTGCTGAGCATCGTCATCGGATCGGTCTCGTTCGCGGGCAGCATGGTCGCGTTCGCCAAGCTCCAGGAGCTGATGACCGGGACGCCGATCACATATCGGGGGCAGCAGGTCGTCAACCTCCTGCTCGCGGCCGCGATCGTCGGCTTCGCGATCGCGGTCCTCGCCCTCGCGTCCATACCCTTCTCTTTTCTCTCCCTGATGGTGCTGGCGCTGATCCTCGGCGTGGCGTTCGTGCTTCCCATCGGCGGCGCCGACATGCCGGTGGTGATCTCGCTCCTGAACGCCTGCACCGGCCTTGCGGTGGCGGCGACCGGTTTCACGCTGAACAACTTCGCCCTGATCGTCGCGGGCACGCTCGTCGGCGCTTCCGGCTCCTTGCTCACCAAGCTGATGAGCGACGCCATGGGGCGCTCGCTGGCCAACGTCCTCTTCGGCGCGTTCGGCCAGGTCCATGCGGGCGCGACCGCGACGGCCGGCGCCCAGGGCCGGAGCGTGCGCTCCGCTTCGGCCGAGGACCTGGGCACGCTGCTCGCGTACTCGCAGCGCGTGATCATCGTCCCGGGTTACGGCCTCGCCGTCGCCCAGGCGCAGCACGCCGCGCGCGAGCTCGCCGACGTGCTCGAGAAGCGCGGGGTGGACGTCGAGTACGCGATCCATCCGGTCGCCGGGCGTATGCCAGGGCACATGAACGTGCTGCTGGCCGAGGCCAACGTCCCCTACGAGCAGCTCAAGGAGATGGACCAGGTCAACGACGACTTCAAGAACGCCGACGTGGCGCTCATCGTCGGCGCCAATGACGTCGTCAACCCCGCCGCTCGCAGCACGCC
>VBJE01000070.1:17103-23050 GCA_005879675.1 Chloroflexota bacterium | reverse complement strand
CGGCACGCTTGGAGACGCCGAGGTGGGCCGCGTGACGGAGCTCGTCGCGTCGACCGACGCGCTGCCGCGCGTGCGCCGGGAGGCGCGCGCTCTCATCGACGAGGCCGTGCGCGAGCTGGAAACGGTGGAGCTCGATGGCATGCGCCCCGTCCTCGTGGGCGTGGCACGCTCGGCGGTCGACCGGACCTCCTAGGTCGCCGGGGCGGAGGTGCTAGAACAGTCCCTCTGGGGAACCGTTACTGCGCGCCCGAAATGATCCCCACTGTGCCGGCCGCGAGGCCGACGTGTTTCACGTTCGACCAGCCCGCGCGCACCGCCATGTCCGCCAGCTCGCCGGGCGTCCGGTAGGAGTCGACGGTGTCGCTCAGGTAGCGGTACGCACGGGGCTCTCCGGAGAGGAGCCCGCCCAGCGTGGGAAGGACGGTACGCAGGTAGACCCGATAGGCGCTGCCGGCCAGCCCTCGCGGCGGGCGCACGAACTCGAGCACGACCGCCCGCCCATACGGCCTGATGACGCGGAGCATCTCGCGCAGGCCGCGCACCGGATCGGCGAGGTTGCGCAGGCCGAAGGCGATGGTCGAGGCGTCGAAGCTCGCGCCGTCGAACGGCAGGCTCAGCGCGTCTCCCTCGATGAACTCGATTGCGGCGTGGTCGCGGCGCGCAACCTCGAGCATCTGGGCGCTGAAATCGAGGCCGACGACGCGGCCGCCCTGGCCGGCGAGCTTCGCGAGCTCAGCGGTGAGCTTGCCGGAGCCGCACGCCACGTCGAGCGCCGAGCCTCCCGGCCTCAGGCCGGTCTCGCGCGCGGCACGCCGTCGCCAACCGGCGTCGGTGCCCGCTGAAAGGACGGTGTTGACCCGGTCGTAGCGACCCGCGATGCGGTCGAACATCGACCGCACAGCGGCGGGATCGCGTTCGCTCAGATTCTCTGCCAGACCGAGGCGATGCCCTGCCCGACGCCGATGCACATGGTCGCCAGCCCGTACTCCGCGTCGCGGTGCTCCATCTCCCGCACGAGCGTCGCCACGAGACGAGCACCGCTCGATCCCAGCGGATGGCCCAGCGCGATCGCGCCGCCGTTGATGTTGACCTTGTCCTCGTCCAGCCCGAGCAGCCGCATGCACGCGACGGATTGGGAGGCGAAGGCCTCGTTCAGCTCGACCACGCCCATGTCAGCCGGCTCGAGGCCCGCCTTCTCGAGGGCCTTGAGCGACGACGGCACCGGCCCGATGCCCATGTAGTCGGGATGCACGCCGGCAGGGGCGGCCGACACCAACCGCGCCATCGGCTTCAGCCCGCGCTCCAGGGCCTTCGCGTCGGACATCAGCACGAGCGCCGTCGCGCCGTCGTTCAGGGGGGAGGCGTTGCCGGCAGTGACCGAACCGTTGTCCGCGAACGCCGGCTTGAGCTTCGCCAACGCCTCGAGGGAGGAGTCCGGCCGCGGTCCCTCATCGTCGGTCAGGCTGAGCGGCTCGCCTTTGCGCTGCGGCACCTGCACCGCGATGATCTCCTCCGCCAGCCGGCCCGAGCGCTGCGCGGCGACGGCCCGCTGGTGGCTCCGGAGGGCGAATGCGTCCTGGTCCTCGCGCGAGACTTCGTACTTCTGCGCCACGCGTTCGGCGGTCTCCCCCATCTGGAGCGTGCCGTACATCGCGGCCATCTTCGGGTTGACCAGGCGCCAGCCGAGCGCGGTGTCGTAGACGGTCTGAGGGCCGCGCGGAAATCCGTCCCCCGGCTTCGACATGACCCACGGCGCGCGGGTCATGCTCTCGACCCCGCCGGCGACCACGATGTCCGCTGCTCCCACCTGGATCTCGCGCGCGGCGTTGATGGTCGCCTGCATGCCCGAGCCGCAGAGGCGGTTCACGGTCTGGCCCGGCACCTCGACCGGAAAGCCGGCGAGGAGCAGCGCCATCCGGGCCACGTTGCGGTTGTCCTCGCCCGCCTGGTTGGCGCAGCCGAGAATCACGTCCTCGACCTCCTCAGGCTTGACCTGCGCGCGCTGGCAGGCCTCCCTCAGGACGATGGCGGCGAGGTCGTCGGGACGGACGTCTTTCAGCTGGCCCCCATAGCGCCCCATCGGCGTCCTCGCCGTGGCGACGATGACCGCCTCTGGCACTACTTCTTCCGGCGGGCGAGGAAGTTCTGGACTCCCTCGGCGAACTCGCTGCTCCCGGCCTGTGCCTCCTGGAGGTAGGACTCGAACTCCATCGCCTCCTCGTAGCTGGACGTGAGCGCGTGGTTGACCGCCCGCTTCGCGCCGGCCATCGCCTGACGAGGCTGCGCCGCGAGCTGGTTGGCGAGGTCGCGGACCTCCTCCTCGAGCCGGTCGGCGGGCACCAGCCTGTTGATGACGCCGAGACGGTGCGCGTCGGCGGCGGACAGCGGCTTGCCGCTGAAGAACATCTCGTACGCGACGCCCGTGCCGGCGAGACGAGGCAGCAGCCAGCTGACACCGCCGTCCGGCGCGAGTCCGATGTTGACGAACGCCTCGAGGATGTATGCCTCCGGCGTCGCAATCCGGATGTCGCAGGCGAGGGCGAAGCTCGCGCCGATGCCAACCGCGGGTCCGTTCATGGCGGCGATTACCGGCTTGGGCATTGTCCGCAGGCGCACGAGCATGGGCATGTACTCGTTGCGCAGCACGTTGCCAACGTCTTCGGGCGTGCGCATACCGGTCTGAGGGGGGGAGTCCCCCCTTGAGGCGCCGGGCCCGGCGGAGCCGGCTCCCGGCGCACCCCCCTGACCCTGGACCATCTCGGTCACATCGGCGCCGGAGGAGAACGCGCGGCCTGAGCCGGCGAGGACCACGACGCGGACCGCGTCATCGCGCTCCGCCTGCTTGATCGCGTCGCCCAGTTGCTTGCGCGTGAGCGCGCCGATGGCGTTCATCTTCTCCGGCCGGTTGAAGCGGATCCAGCCGATGCCGCCCTCGGTGTCGATGTGTATGTGCTGCTCGACCTCAGTTGCCATCTCTCATCGTCCTTTGAACGAGCCTTTGCGTTTTTCGAGGAACGCGTGCATTCCTTCTTTCTGGTCGTCGGTCGCGAACAGGAAGTAGAAGCTCTTGCGCTCCGAGGCGAGGCCCTCGGACAGGGGCGACTCGAACGCCTTGAGCACCCCCTCCTTCGCCATCCGCGCGGCGAGGGGCGCCTTCTCGGCGACCTGGCGCGCGAGGCGCCTGGCCACCTCGACCGTCATCTCCGCGGGAACGACCTTGTTGACGAGGCCCACCTCGTAGGCGCGCTGCGCGGTCACGGGCGCCCCGGTGAGCATCACCTCCATGGCGACGTGCTTGCCCGCGGTGCGCGGCCAGCGCTGCGTCCCACCCGCTCCCGGGATGATGCCGAGGTTGATCTCGGGCTGGCCGAAGCGCGCGGTCTCGCCGGCGACGATCAGGTCGCACATCAGCGCCACCTCGCAGCCTCCCCCCAGCGCGTAGCCGTTGACGGCCGCGATCAGCGGCTTGCTGAACCCGGCCAGCGGCGCCCATCGCCCGGTCTGGTCGCGCAGCAGCTGGTCGACCGGCCCGCGGTCCGCCATGTCGCCGATGTCGGCGCCCGCCGCGAAGACAGTCGGGCCGCCGGTGAGAACCACCGCGCGGACGTTTTCGTCGGCGTCCAGCTCGGACAGGGCTGTGGTCAGCTCCAGGATGAGATCCGGGCTGAGCGCGTTCAAAACCTTCGGCCGGTTGAGCGTCACGGTCGCGATCGGGGCGTCGATCTCGACCAGGATGTGCTCGTACCCCATCGCGCCCTATCATCGGCTAAATGCCACGCCGGCTCCTGGACTCGTATGGGCGGATCGCCGACGACCTTCGGATCTCGGTCACCGACCGCTGCAACTTCCGCTGCATCTACTGCATGCCGGCGGAGGGGCTGAAGTGGCTGGCGCGCGAGGACATCCTGCGCTTCGAGGAGATCGTGCGCCTGGCGCGGATCTTCGTCGAGCGGTACGGCGTCCGCACCATCCGCATCACCGGCGGCGAGCCGTTGGTGCGGGTCAAGCTCGAGGAGCTGGTCGGGATGATCAATGCGATCGACCCGACGCTCGACATCACGATGACGACCAACGGCGTCCTCCTGCGCCAGAAGGCGCAGGCGCTCAAGGACGCGGGCCTCAAGCGCATCAACATCTCGCTCGACACGCTCCGCATGGACACCTTCAAGGACATGGCGCGAAGCGACGCGTTCGACCGCGTGATGGACGGGATCACCGCCGCGCGCGAGGCGGGCCTGTGGCCCATCAAGCTGAACATGGTCGTGATGAAGGGCCACAACGACGAGGAGGTGGTCGAGTTCGCGGGTCTCGCCCACAGCGAGGGTTACGAGGTCCGCTTCATCGAGTTCATGCCCCTGGACGGCGACAACATCTGGACCAACGAGCAGGTCGTCCCCAGCCGCCGGATCCAGGAGCAGATCGAAGATCAGTTCCCGCTGGTGCCCTTTGAGGACACGCGGCCCGGGCCGGCGACCCGCTACACGTTCGCCGACGGCGCGACGGGCGGGGTCGGCTTCATCTCCTCCGTCAGCCAGGCGTTCTGCACCACCTGCAACCGCGTCCGGCTCACGGCTGAGGGCGGACTGCGCACGTGCCTGTTCTCGCTCCACGAGACGCCGCTTCGCGACCTCATGCGCTCCGGGGTCTCGGACGACCACCTCGGCTCGGTGATCGAGACCGCGATCTGGCGGAAAGAGGAAGGGCACCTGATCAACAAGCCGGGCTTCATCAAGCCGGCGAAATCGATGTCCCAGATCGGGGGCTGATCCGGCCGATAGTCCGGACTCTCGCCGATGTTCCGCGCAACCAAGGGTTGATAGTCCGGACTCTCGCCCATGTTGCGCGCGACCAAGGGTTGATAGTCCGGACCAACGGAAGAATGCGCTGACCCTAAGCTAGACCCCGTGCTCAAGCCCGAGGAGGCTCAGCGTCCCTATACCGTCACCGAGCTCGCCAACGAGATCCGGCGCGAGCTGCGGCCGCTCACCGCGCTGCTGCTCAAAGGCGAGGTGAGCGGCATGAAGCAGGGCGCCAAAGGCCACTACAGCTTCGTCATTCGCGACGGTCAGAGCCTGATCAACGCCTTCATCTACGCGGACGACGCACGGCGTGTGACGACGCTCCCCGAAGACGGCCAGGTCTTCATCTTCCGCGGGCGCGTCGACTACTGGACGCAGTACGGAACCATCCGATTCATCGTCGACCAGGTCGAGTTCGATGACGTCGGCAAGCTGCGCGCTCAGCTCGAAGAGCTGAAGCGCCGCCTCGAGAGCCAGGGCGCTTTCGCGCCCGAACGCAAGCGCAAGCTTCCGTTCCTTCCCCGGTCCGTGGCGCTGCTGACCTCGCCGACGGGAGCCGTCATCCACGACCTGCAGCAGACGATCTGGGAGCGCTACCCGAACATGGGCATCGTCGTCTACCCCGTGCAGGTGCAGGGCGCGGCGGCTCCGATGAGCGTCGCGCGCGCGCTGCGGCGCTGCAACCACGAGGCCCTCGCCGACGTCATCGTGCTGGCGCGCGGCGGTGGAAGCTTCGAGGAGATGTACGCCTTCAACACGGAGCTCGTGGCGCGGGCGATCCTCGAGTCGAAGCTCCCGGTCGTTACCGCGCTCGGCCACACTTCGGACCGCACGGTCGCCGACCTGGTCGGCGACGCCGAGTGCAGGACGCCGACCGAGGCGGGGGCTCGCGTGGTGCCGAAGAAGGCGGACCTGCAGCTGCAGCTGCGCGAGCGGCAGCGCCGGATCGACCGCGAGATCGGACAGCGCATCGCCCGCGACCTGGAGAGGCTGGCGACGAAGCGTCAGCGGCTGGTTCAGCTCGTGCCGGCCTTGATCCGGTCGCGCGTGGAGCGGCTCGCGCGCGCCGGGAACGAGTTGGGCAGGCTGAGCCCGCTCGCCCAGGTGGCCAGGCGCGAAGAGGCGCTCCGCGAGCGCCGCCGCAGGCT
>VBJE01000070.1:7169-17051 GCA_005879675.1 Chloroflexota bacterium | reverse complement strand
GAGGTTCGCGGGCGCAACTCGCGCCATCGCCCACCGCCGCGAGCGGCTGGTGGCGCTCAGCCCGGACGGAGTGCTGGCGCGGGGCTACAGCATCACCCAGGACGCGGAGTCGGGCGCTGTCATCCGATCCGCATCCGCCACCGGGATCTCCAGGCGCGTGCGCATCCGGCTCGGACACGGTAGGCTGGGGGCGCGCGTCGATGAGGTCGAGGCGTGAGCCAGGACCTCACCTACGAGCAAGCGCTCGCCAAGCTCGACGCACAGCTGAAGCTGCTCGAGGATGGCGACCTCTCGCTGGAGGACGCGTTGAAGGCCGTGGACGACGCGCGGCTCTACCTGAAGGTCTGCACCGAGCGGCTCGAGGCGGCGCGCAAGAAGATCGAGGTCCGCGGAGAGACCGAGGCTACGGAGTAGTCGCCGCAGCCCCTTCTGGGCTGGAAGCCTCGAGCTTTGCGTCCATCGCGCGCAGGCGCTGGCTCAAGTTCTTGATGAATTCCAGCAGCACCTCGGGGTGCTCGTGCACGATCGCCTGCAGGCGGTCCCGTCTCAGCACCCGAGTCGAACACCGACATCTCTCCCATCACCGCTCCCGCTCGGTGCTTCGCCAAGGTCACCTCGCGTCCGGCATGGTCCAGGTGGACGCGGACCTCCCCGTCGACGACCACGTAGAGCTCCCCGCCGACGTCGCCACGGCGGAACAGGGACTCGCCTTTTGCGTAGTGCCTGGTCACCATCATCCGGTCGACGCTTGCCAGCTGCTCGAGCGTGAGTGTGCTGAAGAGCGGCACCTGCTTCAGGGCGATCAGCTCTTTCATCTGTTCATCAAGTCCGTGGAAGGCCGCTTGCGCCGTCTCGCGAATCCATTTGTCGGGATGCTTCGCGAGGGCATCGAAGTCCGCCTGGGTCAGCGGCCGAGCGAGCAGAGGGTCGAACACTTCCGGCTCGAGCAGGCGAGCCAGTGGGCCGGCGAGCCAGCTCGGGCCGAAGTTTAACAACGTTTCCAGCGCTTCCACCCGAGCTTGCGCGTGCACCGAGGCAAGCCCTCGCTCGACGGTCGCGAAACCGCGCTTGCCATGGAGCGCGCGCATCGCCGTTAGCCCTGACTGCGCCGCGCTGTGGACGTAGTCGTCGAGCCCGACCCGCAGCAGCGCGTAGCCCGTGGCGGCGTCAACGTCGTGATGCCTCATCGTGGCCGCGACCCTGGCCGACAGTCGCGCCATGTCCGCGGCGTGCGCCAGCTGCGCCTCGAGGTGGGCGCGGACCTTGGCGTACAGGTCAGGGCGGCCGCTGCGCACGAGCGCGTCGATGACCGCGACCGAGGTCTCGTCGCGGGCCGAAAGTAGAGGCAGGGTGAGCGCGAGCGCGCCGGGCGCCTGGACCGCCATCGCCTCCGCGGCGAGAAGGCGCACCTCGTGGTCGCCGCTCGCCAGGCATCCGACGAGCGCCTCCGCGTGCTCCTGGACCCGGGCGTCCGGCGGGATCCAGCGCACCGCCTGCCGGAGCGCCTCGCGGCGCACCTCGACGTCTCGATCCCGGATGCAATCGATGAACGGGCCCGCGATGTCCGCGACCTGGCCCTTCAGGCGAGCAAAGCTGCGGATCGCCTCCATGCGGACCCTGGGATCCGCGTCGAGCATTCCGGCGATTACTGCGGGCTCGTCGGCGACAAACGCCGCGGCCCACACCGCGGCGGCCCGGTGATCTGGGTCGGTGGCGTCGCGAAGCTTGCCCACGACCTCGGCGGCGCCTTCCCAGCGGTCGCTCCTGGTCAGACCGGCCACGGCCGCCGCCGCCCGGACCCAGCCGTCCTCGTCCCTCCCAGCGGCTTCCAGGTCCGGGCCTGGGATGCGGTCGGGCGGCGCCATCTGAAGCCCGAGCCGCCGGACGACGGCGTCTTCCGAGGCCAGGAGCTCGGGCAGCATCGCGATGAACGCGTCCGGCGAGAGCCTGGCGAGGGCCGCCGCGGCGAACTCCCTGGTCTTGTGGTCGGAACCGCGGATGTAGCCCTGCAGCTCGGCCACCTCCTGGGGTGTCGGCCGCCCGACGGCCTGCTGGTAGTCCGCGAGGCTCAGAGCGTGCATCCGAAGGCGCGTGTAGATCGCGTCGAGGTACTGGCTGCGGAGCCATGAGGCCGCCGCAAGGAAGCCGATGCCGACGACGATGCCCAGCATCGCCAGCACCTGGACGCTCGCCCCGATCGCGGGCTGCAGCAGCAACAGCGCCAGGCCGCTGACCAGGGCGCCTCCCGGGAGGACGAGGTTGTTGAGGAGGAACTGAAGCTTGGGAACCACCTGTGGCGGCAGCGCTCCGCCGAGCACGTTCTGGGCGGGGTCGTCAAGCCCGGTCTGCAGCCCGTTGCGAACGATGAAAAGGAACAGAGCCGTGGCCAGCACCGGGTTCAGAGCCACCGCGGTGAAGCCGACCAGGGTGAAGATGGGCAGCGCGAGGATCGCGTTCTTCACGCCCAGCCTGTCGAGCACCCATGGCGCGACGAACAGGCTGACCACCAGCTGCACGACGTAGCTCAGAAGCCAGGCGTTGCCGATGAGGATCGTCAGCTCCTGCAGGTTGTTGTGAGTCGCGTTCACGAACACGACGGCGACGACGTAGTCGCCGATCCTGCTCGCGACCTGGAGCAGCAGCGCCAGGACGACGACCGCGAGGATGAGGCGGCTGCCGGTTGCATGCTCCAGCGCGCGCAGCAACATGGCCAGGAGGCCGTGGCGCTCACGGTCGACCTCGTGCTTGACCAGCAGCTGGTCGGCGTCGTCGATCAGCGCCGGTCGGTAGAGAGTGCGTTCGAGGCCGATCGACATGTAGGCCGCGGCCACCGACCCGATCGCCCACACGAGGATCAGCGGCTCGGTGGCGAAGAACGCGACCACCGTCGTGGTGACGCCGGACAGGATGTAGCCGACGCTCGAGCCGGCGGCGATGACAGGAAAGATCCGCTTGCCCTCGAGGACGTTGAAGTGCTGGGTGACAAAGCTCCAGAAATGGAGCATCACCAGCTCGAAGGCAACCGAATAGACGACGTACGCGGTGAAGGCCACGCCGGAGTCTTCGCGCACCATGTAGGCGACAAAGACACACACCGCCGCCACGGCGTTGGCGACGAGGTTGATCCGAAAAGCACGTCTCGGCCACACGGCCAGGGCCAGAACGACGAAAAAGACCGGATAGGCGTGCGGACCGGTCTTGTTCAGGAAGATCGACTGAGCGGCGCTGAAGGCGGTGTACATCGCCCAGCCCACGACCATCGCGAACCCCGCGACCTGAAGGGTGCGCCGGAGCTCCGTGCGGCGGACGTGCAGGATCCGCGCGAGCAGAGGCGTCAGCGCCTCGCGCCTGGAGGCTTGGGACCTAGGTCTGCTGGACGCTGGCGATCCTCTGCAGGGCCGCGATCCGCTCGGCGATGGGCGGGTGCGTGTCGAACAGGCGGTTGAAGAAGCTGCCGTGATGCTCTTCGGGGTTGTCGATCATCATCGCCGCGACCGCGTGATTGAAGCGTTCCGGCGGCCGGTCGTTCTGCGCGATCTTCTGCAGCGCGCTGATCAGGCCGGTCGGATTGCGCGTGAGCTCGACACCGCTCACGTCGGCCAGCGATTCGCGCTGCCGCGAGAGCGCGAGCTGCATCAGCGGACCGACGATGAATGCGATCAGCGTGAAGACGACGCCGATCGCGAGGACCACGATCGCCCCCTGGCCGCGCAGGCGCGTCCGCCCGATGCTGTTCCAGAAGGCGCTGGCGATCAGCGCCGCCATGCCGATCATCGTCGTCACGACCAGCAGCAAGCGGACGTCGAAGTTCTTGATGTGGCTCATCTCGTGGGCCAGGACGCCTTCGAGCTCCTCGCGGTTCATCGTCTGCAGGAGACCGGTCGTCACGGTCACCGCGGCGTGGTTCGGGTCGCGGCCGGTCGCGAACGCGTTCGGGCTCGAGTCGTCGATGACGTACACCTTCGGCAGTGGCAGTCCGTCGCCGATGGCCAGCGCCTGGACGATGTTGTGCAGCTGCTGGTACTGGCGCGGATCGGCCTCGCGCGCGCCCATGGCGCTGAGCACGGTCGCGGCTCCGAAGTAATAGGCGTAGAGCGCCGCGCCCGCGCCCAGGATGCCGAGCACGACCGCGCCCGCTATGGCGCCTCCCTCGCCGGAGGCCAGCGCGCCGATCACCAGGCCGGCCGCGAGCCACACGACCAGGAAGCCGGCGATGACGATGATGCTGTTGCGCTTGTTGCGCGCGATCTGGTGGTACATCAGCTCACCTGTCGCCGGCCACGGCGGAACGCATCCCTGACTCGACCCACGGCGTAGCGCCCCCAGATCTGAGCCCAGACGAGGCCGTTGCTGAAGGCCGACACGTCTTCCGAGTGGTGCTTGAAGTGATACGTCCACATCGCGCGGTGGCGCTCGTACGAGACCTGCCGCGCGCGCTCGGCTGAGACCGGCTTCGCGTTGCGCGTCGCGGTCGCCGACGGCAGGTAGAAGATCTTCCAGCCGCCGAGCTTCAGGCGGTAGCACAGGTCCAGGTCCTCGCCGAACATGAAGTAGCGCGGGTCGAAGAAGCCGACACGGTCCAGCGCGGAATGCCGCAGCATCAGGCACGCCGCCGTTCCGGCGTCCATCTCGTGGACGTCGTCCTCGGGGACGTGGCCCATGTTGTGGCGGCCGAATCGCGTGCTCCTGGGGAACAGCCTGCTCAGGCCCACGGTCTGGTAGAAGAGCGTGCTCGGTACGGGGAACGCGCGCCGCGCGTCGGGGTCGAGGCTGCCGTCCGGCATCAAGAGCCTCGGGCCGACCGCACCCGCATCGGGTCGCGTGAGGAGGAGATCGGCGAGCCGCCCGACGCACTGCGGGTCGACGGTCACGTCCGGGCTGAGCAGGAGCACGAACCTGCCCCGGCACCGCTCGAGCCCGATGTTCGCGGCGCGCCCGTAGCCGAGGTTCTTCGACTGCACCAGGACCGTCGCCTGGGGGAACTCGTCGGCGACCGCGGCCGGCGATCCGTCTGAGGAGTCGTTGTCGACGACCACCGCCTCGACAGGAACGTCGGCGCTCGCGAAGAACGTCTTGAGGCAGCGAAGGAGCTCGTCCTTCGCATTGCGACTGACGACGAGCGCGGAGACGACTGGCTTTCCGGGTTCCGGCACGGCTAGGAATTATCCCGGACGCGCCACTACAATCCTCGGGACGTGCAGCGACTGGGACCGGGCCGGCGGCTGGCCCAGCTGCTGCAAAACAGGCTCGTGCGGCAGAACCTCGTCCTCTTCTTCGGCGGGCTGGTCGCGGGCATCGGCGGATTCGTCTACCACGCGATCGCCGGCCGCGTGCTGGGGCCGGAGACCTACGGCCAGGTTGCCTTCCTCATCGCGGTCTACGCCGTCGGCACCGGGCCGGCGCTGATCCTGATCGTGGTCCTCGCGCGCTACACGGCGATGCTCTCGGCACGCGGCGACCCCGGCGTGCGGTCGCTGTTCGCGCGCACCGTGCGGCTGATCGCGATCCCCTGCCTCTTCTTCATCCTCCTGACCGCGCTCTTTGCGCACCCCATCGCGGTCTACGCGCGCGTCGGCTCGACCATCCCGATCCTCATCCTCGGGTTCTCGATCGCGCTCATCTGGCAGGTGGCCATCCCGCGCGGAATCCTGCAGGGCCTGCAGCGCTTCACCGCCCTCTCGCTGAACCTCTCGCTGGAGCTGGTGATTCGAACGGTGGTCGTCTTCGTCCTGCTGCGCGCGGGCTACGCGGTCTCGGGCGCGATGGCGGCGGTGTTCGTCGGCCTGGGAATCGTTTTCTGTCTGGGCCTTTTCTCGCTGCGCGACCACTTCCGCGGCGTCGGTCAACGCGTGCGCCTGCGGGTCATGGCGGGTTTCTCTCTCACCGCGACCGCCGGCATCATCGGCGTGCTCGTCCTCTACAACCAGGACGTGATCCTCGCCAAGCACTACCTGAGCGACCACGACGCCGGGATCTACGGCGGCCTGAACAAGATCGGGACGATCCTCTACTTCCTGACGCTGAGCGTCAGCCAGGTGCTGTTTCCGCGAGTCGTCGAGGCGGTGGCCAGGGAGCAGCATCCCGGACGCATCCTTCTCTCGTCGGCCGGCATCCTCTCGGCGCTGGGGGCGGGCGCGCTCCTGGTCTTCGCCGTCGTGCCCGGACTGGTCGTGGGCGTCCTGTTCGGACCAAGCTTCAGCGACGCCACCCCGCTCGTTTTCGCGGTCGGCGTGATCGGGCTCGCGCTGGCGCTGGACAACCTGCTGATCCAGTTCTTCATGGCGGTCCACGACCGCGTCTTCGTGCCCATCCTGGCGCTCGGAGTGGTCGTGGAAGCGCTGCTTATCGTCCTTTTCCACGCGCGGGTCGGCCAGGTCGTGCTCGATGTGCTGGCGGCCCTGGTCGGGCTGCTCGTGCTGCTGGCAATCCGCTGCTACGTGCTGCTGCCCACGTTGCGCGCCGAGAGCGTGGCCGAGCCGGAGCCCGCGGCGGTCTAGGTCCGGAAAAAGTTTGAGTCCCGCCGGCCCGATAGCTGGTGGGACTCAAAAAGAAAATGCTCGGCGACGACCTACTCTCCCGCCGGGTTACCCCGGCAGTACCATCGGCGCTGGAGGGCTTAACTTCCGTGTTCGGAAAGGGAACGGGTGTCTCCCCTCCGCCATTGTCACCGAACCCGGAGATTATACCGAGGGCCGGAGCGCATCCTCTGCCCGCACCCTCAACCAGGCCTTCTCCCCTGAAGGGAGAAGGATTAGCGGTTGGGACTTAACCTAGCGCGTGCGGCGACGCCGGGCCCGGAGGCTCTTGATCTTGCGAGCCTCGGCCGGCGGGACGTAGTGCGAACGGCGTCGCATCTCGCGTACGAGACCCTGTTCCTGGACCTTGCGGCGAAACTCGCGCAGCGCCTGCTCGAACTCCTCGGGGTCCTTGACGACTATCCGCACAACTCGACAAGGATACAGGCCGGACGAATCCGCCTGCCCTGTTAACGCCTCACTCGAGGACGTCCGGGCGCACGGTCCGCAGGACGGCAACCGCGGCAAATACGAGCGCAAACGCACCGATCACCAGCAGCGCGTGCGTGGCGTCGACCGCCGCCAGGGGCGAGGCGAACGCCGGCCGCGAGTGGTGACTCGGCTCGATGAGGTTCAGGACGACGTTCAAGTTGGGTCCGAGCTGGTACTGGCTGATCGCGATCCAGGGCTGGTCGTGGCCGGTGGCGCGGATGGCCAGGATCTCGAGGATGTTCAGGAAGTTGTCCGCCGGATAGAAGGCCAGCGCCGCGGCGATGGCAAACGCGAGCGACCGTCCGAGGCCGGCCGCCGCCGCCGCGAGAAGGATCGCCATCCCCATGCTCATGCCCTGCACCAGGCCCCACCGCGCGAGGTCGTCCCAGAACGCGTTCGTGATCTGGCGCACCGGGTCGAAGCCGCCGCTGAGCGACGCGATCATCAGCGCCAGGATGATCCCGGTCACGATCAGGTACCCCGCGAGCAGCGCGACTCCGACCCCGGCCAGCGTGAAGAGCTTCGCCAGGAGCAGCCGCAACCTGCCGGCGCCGCGCGCGTAGGCGATGCGGATCGTGCCGCTCGAGTACTCCATGCCGATCAGCCGCGCTCCGAATATGAGGAGCACGATCGCCGAGCCGATCTGGAACACCGTGCCGAAGACGTCGAGCATGTTGTAGGCCCACGCGGTCGGGTTTGCGAGCAGCGACTCCTTGAGGCCGGTTGCGCCCGAGATGGCGAGCACGATGACGGCGAGCAGGACGGCCCCGCCCACCAGCGTCAGCCAGAAGCTCAGCTGCCGGCTGAGCTTGAGCGCCTCGCCGCGCACCGCGCCGAAAAAGCTGGGCCGCAGTGTTCTCTCCGCTTGCGGGGAGGTCGCGTGAAGCGCTGGAGGGGCAGTCAGCATCAACGCTTCTCGTCGGCGGTGAGGCTCAGGAAGATGTCCTCGAGGTCGCGATGCCGCGGGCTGACCGAGTCCGGGTTGTGTCCGTTCTCGACGAGGAACTTGATCAGGTCGCGACCTCGCCCTTCTGGTGCGGAGGTGACGACATATCCATCCTCCGCGCGGGCGTTGGATGCCCACGTCTGGAGGCGCAGCGCGGCAAGCAGCTCGACGGGTGAGTCGACCTTCACCTCGTACTCCCCAGGCGCCTGCACAAGATCGGAGACCGTCCCGATCCGGATCAGCTTGCCATGGTTGATGATCGCCACGCGCGTGCAGATCTGCTGCACCTCGCTGAGGACGTGGCTGGAGATGAAGACCGTCTTACCGGCGGCGACGAGACCGCGCAAGAGGTCGCGCATCTCGACGATGCCCGCCGGGTCGAGCCCGTTCGCGGGCTCGTCGAGAATCAGCAGCTCGGGGTCGTTGAGCAGCGCGATCGCCAGGCCGAGTCGCTGCTTCATGCCCATGGAGTAGGTCTTGACCCGGTCGCGCTCGCGGCCTTTCAGGGCCACGATCTCGAGCACCTCGTCAATGCGCCGGCGCGAGACGCCTCCCAGGAGGTCGCCGAACGCGCGCAGGTTGTCGCGTCCTGACAGGTAGCCGTACAGCGCAGGCGACTCGACGAGCGCGCCCACCCGGGGAAGGACCTCGGCCCGGTGCTTGCGGACGTCGTGGCCGAGGATCTCGACCGCGCCACTCGTGGGTGCGATCAGGCCGAGGGCCATGCGGATGGTGGTCGTCTTGCCGGCGCCGTTCGGCCCGAGAAATCCAAACAGCTCCGCGTGCCCGATCTCGAGGTCGAGCCGGTCCACGGCGAGGCGCTTGCCGTAGGACTTGGAAAGCGCGCGGGTGCGAAGTACCGGCGGCGCGGCGCTCACACCCACTCAAGCACCACGCGCGGCGGTTTTATGACAGCTGCGTCTAAGGATTGATCGCGCCGAGGGTGACGGTCGCGGTGTGGGAGGCGCCGCCCTGGGTCGTCCACGTCACGGAGACCCTGTCTCCCGGCCGGTGCGCCTTGATGGCCGTGCCGAGCGTGTCCGACGACGTTACCGTCGTGCCGCCGATCTTCGTGATAACCGCGCCGGCGGTGATCCCGGCGTCCGCGGCGGGCGACCCGCTCTGGACGCCGACCACCAGCGCTCCGCTCGCGGTCGAATCTTGGACCGAGACACCGAGGTAGCCGACCTGACCGTACGTGAGGTCGGCCGCCTGCTCGTGGGCGCGGATCCGGTTGGCGACCTGCACGGCCGTGTTCGAGGAAACCGCGTAGCCGACGTCCGAGGCCGCCGAGCGGAAGCCCTGCGCCTGGCCCGCGGTGATCATGCCTATCACCTGGCCGGAGGTGTTGAGCAGCGCTCCGCCGGAGTCGCCCTCGTAGATGAGCGCGTCGCTCTGGATCATGCCGCTGAGCGTCTCCGAGCTCGAGCGCCCCTCGCTGGCCGTGATCGTCTGGTCGAGGGCGGTGACGTGGCCCTGCGTCGCCGGCTGCGCGCCTCCGCGGCCGAGGGCGTTGCCGATGGCAACCACGGTGTCGCCAACCCGCAATGACGACGAATCCGCAAAGGTGACCGTGGGCAGACCCGAGACGCTGGCGTCGATCTGGATCACGGCGATGTCCTGGGAGACGTTCACCCCGACCACATGCGCCGAGTAGCTCTGCGAGCGGCCCTGGATCGTGACCGAGATGCTGCTCGATCCGCTGACGACGTGGTGGTTGGTCAGGATCTCGCCGGTCGAGCTGATGATCATGCCGGTCCCGGCCGCCTGGCCGTTGCCCAGCGTGGTGTTGACGTTGACGATTGCCGGCCTGACCTTGGCCGCGATTGCCTCGGTGGTGGCGGCAGTGCTGTTCGACGAGCCCGGGCTCGGGGTGACCTGCGTGATCGGGGACTGGGTGGGCGGAGCGGTGGCCTTCGCGACCGGGTG